>NZ_CP067420.1:417500-572500 GCF_016653635.2 Skermanella sp. TT6 | reverse complement strand
GAGGTCGCCGCCCTCCTCCACCCCGGTGATCCGGTGATCGTAGTTGCCGGCGGCGGCCTCGGCGCAGATCGCGTCGGCGCGCCGGATCGCCCGCTCCACCCGTCCGGCCAGGACCAGGATGGCGGCGGCGGCCGCCAGGACCGCGGCGAGCGGCACGGCGCTCCACCAGGCCGGCATCGACTCGGACGCCAGGAGGGCCGCCAGCACCCCGGCGGCCCCGGCCGCGGCGGTGGCGCCGGCCAGCGCGCGGATCCTAGAGAGAGAGGATGAACGCGTCATAGCCGGCCCCCTTCCGCGCCATCGCGTCGTGCAGCAGCGCCGTCGATGCCGCCATGCCGTGCCGCCCCCCGCCGGCCGATTCGGCGGCGAGCATCCTGCCGTACAGCGGCTCCACCGCGGCGATGGCGTCGCGCCGCGCCCAGCGGCGGAAGGAGTGGTAGCCGGTGATCGCGCCGGCCATGTCGAAGCTCGGCGTGACGTGGGCGAAGACCCAGTAATGGTCGCCGTCCCGGGCCATGTTCTTGACGTAGGCGAAGATCTCCCGCCCGGAGGCGATCGTCTCCCACAGCAGCCTGAACACCGCGCGCGGCATGTCGGGATGGCGGATGATGCTGTGCGGCTGGCCCAGCACCTCGGCCTCGTCATAGCCCGCGATCCTGAGGAAGACGGAATTGGCGTAGGTGATCCGGCCCTTCAGGTCGGTCTTGCTGACGATGATCTCGTCCTCGCCGAACATCCGTTCGCGCCCGGTCGGGGCGGCAGTCGGCCTCGCCATGCGGTGGTCCCCCTTGCTGCAGGGACAACCTTATATCCGATGCCGTCCATACCTCGTTTGATCCAGGTCAACCCGCCGGAGACCGGACAAGGTTCAGACCGGCTCGAACAGGCTCGCCGGCATGGTCAGCGAGATCCGCGCCCGGCTTTCCGGCGCGGCCGCGCCGTCCTCGGGGGCGTCCCCCGCGACCGCCGCCTCGTCGAGGGCGATGCGGGCGCCGAGCTGATCGACCAGGGCGGCCATCACGGCGGGGCCGAGCCCGTACCGCCCGCCGACCTGGGGCGGCCCCGCGCCGGGCGCGAGGTCGAACTCGAAGCTCAGCCTCAGGCCGCCCGACTCGGGCTCCACCCGCACCGTCAGGCCGCCGCCCGTCCGGGCCGGCGCCCCTTCGGCCGCCGTGAACAGGATCTCGGCGATCACCAGCCCGAGCGGCCCCGCCATGTCCAGCTCGAGCGCCATCGTACCGATGTCGGCCCGGCGCACCAGCTGGCGGCCGGCGTCGAAATCGCGGACCAGGCTGTTGCACAGGTCCGCCAGATAGCCGTCGAACCGGACGCTGGTGATCCGGCTGGGGCCCAGCAGGTTGCGGAACAGCAGGCCCAGCCCGTCGATCCGCTGCTGGGTGCGGCGGAAGCCGTGCTTGAGGTCGCCTTCCGGCATGCCCAGCGTCTGCAGGTACAGCACGGTGCTGATGACCTGCAGGTTGTTGCGGACGCGGTGATGCAACTCGCGCAGCAGCACCTGGCTTTCGGCCAGGGCGTCGCGCAGCGCAGCCTCCATGTCGCGGCGGGTCGTGATGTCGTGGGTGACCATGGAGAAGCCGGCGAGCCGATCGGCATCGTCGCGCATCGCCGTCACCAGGATGTCGGCTTGGAAGCGGGAGCCGTCCTTCCGCACGCGGACATGCTCGCCGTGGACGCTGCCGTCCGACGCCGCCTGCGCCAGCATGGCGCCGACGCCGCCGGGCGGCGCCTCGCCGGCCGTCCCGCCGAGCGGCGTCCCCTCGGTGCCCTCGGCCGGGTCGAGCACCCCGGCGGGCCGGCCCAGGATCTCCGCCTCGCGATAGCCCAGGAGCCGCTCGGCGCCGGCGTTCCAGCTGGTCACCAGGCCGGCCGGGTCCAGCATCACGATGGCGTAGTCGCGCACTCCCTCCACCAGCAGGCGGAAGCGCTCCTCGCTCTCCCGCATGGTCTGGCGATGGATCACGAACTGCTGGGCGCGCAGCCGCAGGAGGTTTCGGGCGCGGGTCTGGAACTCCCAGGGATCGACCGGGCTGAGGATGAAGTCCGTCGCCCCGGCTTCCAGCGCCTCGCGACGGATCTCGTGGTCCTCGTAGGCCGTCACCACGATCACCGGTACGTCGGCGGTGCCGGGATGCCCGCGCAGGGCCCGGATGAACCCCGCCCCGTCCATCAGGGGCATCTTGAAGTCCGTGATGACCAGGTCGGGCACCGTCCGCCGGCAGGCGTCCAGGGCTTCCACGGGATTGGGAAAGTCGGACACGTTGATGTCGTCGCCGACCGAGGACGCGAACTTGGTCAGGATTTTCCGATTGACGCTGCGGTCGTCGATGATGAAGACCTCGGCGCCCATGATGGCGACCCCAGTTTCGGAGACGGAAACCCTCAAGAAACTCACCGTAACCTTTTTTCCCCAAAACGTGGCGCCCTTGCCAGGGCGGGTAATCGCGTATCCCGCCGGTCATTCCGGGAGATTCGGAACGGCTGGCGGGCAGGTCCGATGGCTGCTCGCTCTATAAAACTTTACTGAATGTAAATACGACATTCAGCGCAATTCTTACGACGACAAATCTAGAGCGACACCACTAATAAATCAAATCCCGCATGCATACACGATAGATACAATTAACCGTTTCTTAGGTTTGTACCCCAAAATAATGGGTGAGACACAGGCTACCCCGACCCTTGGCGAGCGCGGATCCGACCGGCCGACGCCTTGCATACTGGAAGCGATGGAGAGAGTCATGCTTGAGCAGATTAGCGGCCACCTTCTCAATTCAGTTAAAATTGAAAAGACCGCCGCTGCCCCGGAGCAACCTCGGCGCGCCCCGCTCCACCTGGACCGCCAGTTCCGCGAGCTCGACCTCGACTTCGACGCCGCGACCGGCGTCTTCTGGTGTCGTTTCCGTTTCAGTGACCGGCCGAGCTTCACGCCCGGCGTCCTGCAGGAACTGCGCCGGGTCCGCCAGATGCTGGCCTCGCGCGGCGACACCGCCGAGCCGCAGGTCAGGTACGTGGTCCTGGGGTCGCGGATGCCGGGCGTGTTCAACCTGGGCGGCGACCTCGGGCTGTTCGCCCAGCTGATCCGCCGGCGCGACCGCGACGCGCTGGCGACCTATGCCCGGGCCTGCGTCGCCGAGATCCACGCCAATTCGGTGGCGCTCGACCTGCCGGTGATCACCATGTCGCTGGTGCAGGGCGACGCGCTCGGCGGCGGATTCGAGGCGGCGCTGTCGGCCAACGTCATCGTGGCCGAGCGCAGCGCCAAGTTCGGCCTGCCGGAGGTGATGTTCAACCTGTTCCCCGGCATGGGCGCCTACAACTTCCTGGCCCGCCGGAGCAGCGCCGCGGTCGCCGAGAAGCTTATCATGAGCGGCCGGGTCCATACCGGCGCCGAGCTGTACGACATGGGCATCGTGGACGTCCTGGCCGAGGACGGCGAGGGCGAGGAGGTGCTGCTCGACTATGTCCGCAAGAACGGCCGCCGCCACGCCGCCCACCGGGCGATCTACCAGGCGCGCCAGCGGGTCAACCCGATCACGCTGCAGGACCTGAACGAGATCACCGACCTGTGGGTCGATACCGCGCTGACGCTCGGTCCGGCCGACCTGAGGATGATGGAACGGCTGGTCGCGGCCCAGGATCGCCGCCGCGCCCGGACCGGAACGGCCCTGGCCGAAGACCTGCGACTCGGCGGCGTCGGCGACTGACCTCCCGGTCAGTCCGTGGTCCCCGGCACCGGGACCGCCCTCCCCGACCGCCGCCCCGCCCCCACCGCCAGCAGATAGGCCCCGACGGACAGCACCACCGACACGGCCATCACCAGGATCATCGGCATCTGGTCGTCGTCCTTCAGGTAGCCCACAGCCACCGTCGCCAAAGCCCCCACCGACATCTGGAGAAAGCCCAGCAGGCCCGAAGCGGCGCCGGCCACCCTCGGGTTGACGCTGATCGCGGCGGCGATGCCGCTCGGCATGCTGACGCCGTTGCCGACGGCGACGATGCACATGGGCAGGAAGATCGCCAGCGCGTCGAACAGGCCCAGCAGCCCGAGCCCGCCCATGACGGCGACGCCCGCCAGGTTGACCAGGGTGCCGCCCAGCACCAGGCGGCGGGCGCCCAGCCGGGTCGCCATCCGCGCCGCGATGAAGCTGCCCAGCGCGTAGCCGGCCGAGACCAGCACGAACAGGGTGCCGTACTCGCTGGGCGGCCGCTTCAGCAGGTCGATCATGATGTAGGGGGCGCCCGCCAGGAAGGCGAAGAAGACGGCCGACGCGAAGGCGGTGTTCAGCGCATATCCCAGGAACTCCGGCGAACGCAGCAGCGCCGCGTAGCCGATCGCCATGCCGACCGGCCCGGGCAGCGGCTGGCGCCGGAAATTGGTCTCGCGCAGGGACCCGAGGCTCCAGAGCCACACCGCGGCGCCGCACCCGAGCACCAGCAGGAAGCTGGCCTGCCAGCCGAACCAGACCTCCAGGAAGCCGCCGAGCGCCGGGGCCACCGCGGGCGCCACCGCCATGGCCATGGTGATGTAGGCGAGCGTGCTGGCCGCCTTGTCGCGCTCGTAGACGTCGCGGACGATGGCGCGGCTCAGCACCATCCCGGCGCAGCCGCCGACCGCCTGGGCGATCCGGCCGGCGATCAGCATGCCGATGCTGGGCGCCAGCGCGCAGACCAAGCTGGCCGCCACGAAGACGCCCAGCCCCGCCAGCAGCACCGGCCGCCGGCCGAACCGGTCCGACAGCGGCCCGTATATCAGCTGGCCGCAGGCGATGCCGATCAGGTACAGGGTCAGCGCCAGCTGGGCAGTGCCGTAATCCGTCTCGAACACCCGCACGAGGCCGGGGATCGACGGGATGAAGATGTTGAGCGCCAGCGGCCCGATCGCCGTGATGGCGATCAGGATCGCGATATGCGGCGGCCGGCCGGCGGTGGCGCCCGGCAGCGGGACGGTCGTGGAGGCGGTCATGCCGCAAGGGTAGCCCTCCCCGGCCGCCTACCAACCTTCCTCAGGACATGGCTGGGATGCGCGGCTTCTTCGGCGGCAGCGGGAACAGATCGGCCGCGACGCCTGCGCCGTCGGCATCCAGCCGCTCCGGCCCGGGATTGTCGTAGACGACCAGCACCGCCGGAGGCCCGCCCGGCCGTTCGAACAAAGTCGCGCCCTCGGCATGGTCGAAGCCGGCGCCGTAGGGAATGTCCATCACCCGCTCCAGCCGGGTGCGCGGGATGACCGTCTCCTCCCGCTGGTTCCAGGCGTCGTGCCAGCGGTACAGGACCACCGGCCCGTCCAGGTCCATAGTCGGCCCGGCCAGGATCAGGAGGTCGTCGCCTTCCAGCGACAGCTCGCGGATGCCCAGCCCGTCCAGATCCAGGAAATGCTTGCGGTAACGTTCGCCCCCGGGACCGATGCGGCGCAGCTTCAGGCCGGCGGCCTTGCCGACGCTGCCCTTCTCCGTGACTTCCAGTTCCAGGAGGACGGCCCAGCCGCGCAGGACCGGCCCGCGCATGCCGAGGAATACCCGGTCGCCCCGCGCCGAGATCCCTTCCACGTCGAAGCCGTTGTCCTTGGACGGTATCGCCATGAAGCGGCCGAGATGCTCGTCCTTGCGCAGCGCCCTGGACAGGGCGTTGGAGCCCTTCCCGTCCATCTTGAGCCGGCCGGCCCTCCGGCCGGGGCCGCCGCCGCCCGAGGGCGCGGACCGGGCCAGGGCGTGGACGCCGTCCTCCGACTCGCGGACCAGCGGGATGCGGCCCAGCAGGTAGCGGTTCGGCTCGCACTCCACCCGGGTCAGCCGCTCCAGCGCCTCCGCGACGCCGGTCTCGTCCGGGTCGGGCTTCTTGCGCTTCAGGCTGTGCGAGCCGCAGATCCAGAGATAGTCGCCGTCGACCGAGAGTCCCTCGATGTCCACCTCCCCCTCCGCCGGCAGGTCGAAGAAATCGGCCAGCCGATAGGGGGTGTGGCGGCCGAAGGTCTTCCAGTCCTCGGTGGTCAGCCGCTCGATCGTGGCGGTCTCGTCCGACGCGGTCCACAGGCAGCGCCCCGACTGCTTGACCACGGAGAGGTCGTTGCGGATCGCCTCGTCGAGTTCACGGCCCAGGCCCTCGTGGTGGTGGAAGTCCAGCATGATCCGCTGCGGCTTCTGTGTCTGCTTCCTCGCGGCCATCTTCTTCCCGTCCCTGCCTGCCCGTTGCCTTTCGGAAGAGTGCGGGGGCATGCGGTCCGGGGCAAGGGGAGAAGTGGGGGACCGGCCGTGGCTACGCGGTCACGCCAGGGCGAAGATCGTATCCGCCCGCGTCGGCAACCGCTCCGTAGCGACGCCGGCAAGAGGGATGAACGTCAGTCCCGCCGATGGAAGCGGCCCGGGTTCCGGAACCTGTAACCCGTCAGGATCCCGGGGCGCATATAGGCTTCGAAGAAGAACAGGATGGTGGACAGGTCGTGCTCCAGGTCGGCGCCCAGGTCGTGGCCGAACGGCTCGGGCCAGTTCGCGCGGCCCCGGAAGCTCAGGAAGAAGCGCCGGAAGATCGCCGGCGGGATGATGAAGAAACCGCCCAGTTCCAGGCGGACGAAAGTCGAGCTGGCCGCGAAGGTGAAATTGACGAAATCGACGTAGTCGGCGCTCGCGTGCTGGCAGGCCAGCGGCCTTGCCGACATGATCCCGTGGATGTAGGCGGTGGTCGCGAGGACCACGTGTTTCAGGGAGCGAGTGGTTGCGTTCGTCTCCAGTCGGTCCAGGACCCGGTGGGCGATTTCCATCGCCTCCCTCGCCTGTTCGATGTCGAAGTCGATGCCGTCGGGATCGGCGGACTGCGCCGTCCTGTGTATATCCCTGACCTGCGACTCGAAGATTCCGCAAGCCGGTAAGCGTCGTCAAGCGCGCGGTCTGCTCGGTCCATGGAAGTGGGAATTCACCGTGCTCGAACCGGAGCCCGGTTCACTCGAACCGGGGATAGCCGTCCACCACCCGCCGCCACTGCGCCCGCATGTCTTTCTGGTGCTTGCGGGCGAAGAGGGCCGCGCCCTCCAGGTCGTCGAACATGGCGCGGTCGCGGGTCTCGCGGATTCGGCTGGACAGAAGGCTCGCCAGGTTCCAGCCTATCCGGACGATCCGGTTGCGGGACCTTCGGACGGGACTCCGATCGATGGAAGCTGCCTGGAAACGGTCGGTCTCGCTGCCCTGCAATTCCTGGTGATGCGCTGTCACTGCCGATCTCTCCTGTCCGGATGCCATGACAATCCACGTATCGAACCGTGCCTTGGCACCCGTCACCGCACGCGATTTCGAGGTATGTTAATCCGAAACATGTCCAGATCCAATCCCGAATACAAGTTCTCTTGTATTCTCCTTATTTCCAGATCGGCTTGCCGTGCAGCGGGATGCCGTAGCTGTCCCACTTGCGGGTGACCTCCTCGATCACCTCGTCGGTCATGCGGAGTTGCTGGCCCCATTCGCGCTTGGTCTCCGGCGGCCATTTGTTGGTGGCGTCCAGGCCGACCTTGCCGCCGAGACCGCTTTCCGGGCTGGCGAAGTCCAGGTAGTCGATCGGCGTGCCCTCCACCACGGTGATGTCGCGGGCCGGGTCCATGCGGGTGGAGACGGCCCACATCACGTCCTTCCAGTCCCGCGCGTCGATGTCGTCGTCCACGACGATGACCCACTTGGTGTACATGAACTGGCGCAGGAACGACCAGACGCCCATCATCACGCGCTTGGCGTGGCCCGGGTAGGCCTTCTTCATGGACACCACGGCGATGCGGTAGGAGCAGCCCTCGGGCGGCAGCCAGAAGTCCACGATCTCGGGGAACTGCTGGACCAGCAGGGGGATGAAGACCTCGTTCAGCGCCTCGCCCAGCACGCTCGGCTCGTCGGGCGGACGGCCGGTGAAGGTGGAGAGGTATATCGGGTTCCGCCGCATGGTGATGGCGGTGACGTGGAAGACCGGGAACGGCTCGACCGCGTTGTAATAGCCGGTATGGTCGCCGTACGGCCCCTCGTCGCCGTACTCGTCCAGGCTGACCAGCCCCTCGATCACGATCTCCGCCTGGGCCGGGACCTTCAGCGGGATGGTCTTGCAATCCACCAGCTCGACCTTGCGGCCGCGCAGCAGCCCGGCGAACTGGTATTCCGACAAGGTGTCCGGCACCGGCGTGACGGCGGCTAGGATGGTGCCGGGGTCGGCCCCCAGCACGGCGGCGGCCGGCAGGGGCTCGCGCTTGCCCGAGGCCGCCCAGCGCCGGTGGTGCTGGGCGCCGCCCCGGTGCTTCAGCCAGCGCATCAGCGTGGTGTTCCGGCCGGTCACCTGCATGCGGTAGATGCCGAGGTTGAAGTCGTCCTCGCGCTTCCTGCCCGGCCCCTTGGTCACGACCAGCGGCCAGGTGATCAGGGGAGCCGGCTCGCCCGGCCAGCAGCCCTGGATCGGCAGGCGGCCCAGGTCGATGTCGTCGCCCTTCAGCACGACCTCCTGGCAGGGCGCCGAGGACACCGTCTTCGGCTTCATGGACAGCACGGTCCTGGCCAGCGGGATCAGCTCCAGGGCCTCCCGGAAACCGCCCGGCGGCTCCGGCTGGCGCAGGAAGGCCAGCGTCTCGCCGACGCCGCGCAGCTGGTTCGGCTCCCGGTCCATGCCCCAGGCGACCCGCTCCACCGTGCCGAACAGGTTGATCAGGACGGGCATCTCGTAGCGCGACCCGTCCGGCCGGACGACGTTCTCGAACAGCACCGCCGGCCCCTTCTGCGCCAGCAGCCTCGTGTGGATCTCGGTCATCTCCAGCACGGGCGAGACCGGCGTCTTGACCCGGACGAGCCGGCCCGAGCGCTCCAGCCGGTCCATGAAATCGCGCAGGGAGGAATAGGGCATCGGATCAGCATCTCTGACGGCGGGAAGGAAGTCGGCCTAACATCGCCCTGGGCGGCGCCGCGTCAAGCGGATTGACGTGCCGGGGCGAACACGGCACCGTCGGCGGCATGGCTTCCTCCCCTATAAACCCCGCGGTCGTGGCGCTGGCCTCCGGCTATCCCTACGCGTTCCCGGCCTGCTCCTACCTGTTCCGCGACGGAGCGCAGCATCCGCTTCCGGCCGGCCTGCCGGCGCTGCTGGCGGACCGGGTGCCGGTGATCGCCTGCGGCTCCAACCGGGCGCCCGAACAGCTGGCCCGGAAGTTCGGGGACTGGCCGCACCCCCTCGCGATCCCCGTACTGTGCGGCAGGCTGGCCGGGTTCGACGTGGTCTATTCGGCCCATTTCACCCGCTACGGCGCCCTGCCGGCCACCCTGCACCCGGTGCCCGGCCCCGCTCCCGACGCGGTGGTCGAGATCGCCGTGCAGTGGCTGACCGGGGCCGAGCTGGAGCGGATGGACGCGACCGAGGGGATCGGCGTCAATTACGACCGCCGGGGGCTGGACGGCATCCGGCTGGAGATCGACGGGCTGGGCGCGATCGATTCCGCCGATGCCTATCTCAGCCGGCGCGGCGCCCTGGCGATCGACGGCCGGCCGGTCGCCCTGGCCGCGATCCCCTGCGCCGGCCGGACCTGGCCCGCCCTGGACCAGCCGGGCGTTCTGGAAGCCGTCCGGACCCGGCTCGCCCCGGGGAGCACTCTCGCCGGCTTCGTCCACGCCGTCGTCACCGACCCGGATTATCGCGCGGAGCAGACGGCGGCGCTGGCGCGGGAAGCCCTCAGGCCGGCCTAATCCTCGCCCAGCAGCCGCCACACCGTGGTGTCGCGAACCTCCCGGTCCTCCAGGTCCAGGGAGGTCGGCACGGCGAAGCGGGCCAGCGCCTCCAGGCCGGACTTGGGCAGGTAGGCGCGGCCGGGGTCGCCCAGGATGACCAGCGTGCCGCCGCGCGCCAAGTCGCGCAGCCAGGCGATCACCCGCTCGGCCATGGGCCGCTCGTAGCAGACGTCGCCGGCCAGGATCACGTCGATCCCGGGCAGCGGGCGGCCGACGATGTCGTCCCGCAGCACGTCCAGCGTCACGCCGTTCGCCGCCGCGTTGAGCCCGATCGCCGCGACCGCGAAATCGTCGATCTCCACCGCCGCCACGCGGGCGGCGCCGGTCTTGGCGGCGGCGATGGCGGCCATGCCGCTGCCCGACGCGAAGTCGAGCACCCGGCGCCCCGCCACCAGGCCCGGATCGTCCAGGACGTGGCGGGCCACCGCCCGGCCGCCCGGCCAGGCGAAGGCCCAGTAGGGCGGCGGCAGGTTGCAGGCGGCGAGGCTCGCCTCCGTCGCCTCCCACAGCGGCGTCACCTGGGTCGCGAGGTGAAGCAGGATTTCCGGCAGCAGCGGCGGCGCCGCGAGCTCGGTGTTCGCCCGGACGAAGGCCTGACGGCCGGCATCGGAGTCGCTGGTGGGGGCGGTGATGGTCATGGCGCGGAGTTGCCCATACGCCCCGGCACCGCGCAAGCGGATTCGCCGGGTCAGCCGGTCACAGCACCCGGCCTGCGACGATGGCGCCCAGCACCAGCCAGCCGAACCAGCGGTTCGACTTGAACTTGGACAGGCAGTCCGCCGGATCGTCCGGCCGCCAGGTCCCGACCTGCCAGGCGAGCTGGAGCAGCGCCGCCGTCAGCAGGAGCTGGAACCAGAGGCCCAGCCCGGCGGCCAGCCCGGCCGCGAGCAGCCCGCCATAGGTCAGCGTGTAGAAGCCGTAGATCCAGATCTTGGAGGCGTCGCCCAGGCGCAGCGCCGTCGACTTGACGCCGATGCGGGCGTCGTCCTCCTTGTCCTGGTGGGCGTAGATCGTGTCGTATCCCAGCGTCCAGACGATCCCGGCGGCGTAGAGGAGAAGCGCCGGCAGGTCGAGCCCGCCCGTCACCGCCGCCCAGCCGACCAGCGCGCCCCAATTGAAGGTCAGTCCCAGGAAGGCCTGGGGCCACCAAGTGATCCGCTTCATCAGCGGATAGGTGAAGACCAGGACCAGGGACGCCGCCCCGAGCGCTATCGTGAAGAGGTTGAACTGCACCAGCACCGCCAAGCCGACCAGCATCTGGAGCACCAGGAACGCCAGCGCCTGGCGCACCGTCACCTGCCCGCTGGGGATCGGCCGGGTCCGGGTCCGCTCCACCCGGCCGTCGATGTCCCGGTCCAGGATGTCGTTCACCGTGCAGCCGGCGCCGCGCATCACGACGGCGCCGATCCCGAACAGGATCATCATCCAGGGATCGGGCCAGCCCTGGGTCGCCAGCGCCTGGCTCCACCAGCAGGGGAACAGCAGCAGCCAGGTCCCGATCGGGCGGTCCAGCCGCGCCAGCTTCAGGTAGGGCCGCACGGCAGCCGGGGCATGGCGGTCGATCCACCCGTCGGGCCGGATGTCGGTGAACCCGTCGCGGTTCGGTTCCGCGGCGCCGATCGGGGCTGGGGCTGGCGTCATGGGTGGCATCCGTCCGTCGGGCCTGGCGATGGTCATGGTGATTTCCGGCGCGGGCACTCTAGCCCAGACCGCCGCCGACCGGTACCCGGCGATCGGCCGGAATCCGCGAAAGCGTGCGGCGGGGGGTTGCGGTGGCGTCGGGCCGGCGTGCTACAGTGCGCGCCAGTCCCAGGAGGTTCCATGGCATTCAAGCCCAACTACAACCAGCAGCGCGCCGACCGCAATCGCGCCAAGGAACAGAAGAAGCAGGAGAAGCTTCGCCAGAAGGAGGAGGCCGTTGCCCAGCGCAAGGCTTCCCACGGCCCGGAGACGTCGGACGATGATCCCGCCGGCGAGGGCCAGGCCGATGTCGCACAGGGCGAGACCGCCCCGAACCGAACGTCATAGGCCTATAGATACGGTGTCGGCAGGTCGATCCGATGCCCTAAAGAAGTCCGTTGACCCTGCATCGCATCGGGAGAGGGGCAATGGCCCGAAAAAAGCAGCCGACCGACAACGCGTACGTCCTGTTCGACGTCGTGTACCAGGATGGCGTCAAGACATCGAACCGCAAGGTTCCCAGCTCCGAAGTCGGCGGCCTCGACGGCGACGAGCCGGCACGCGCCATCATCGAGGCACAGGACCGCAAGATCGCCGAAATGTCCGGCAATCCGCGCGGGCCGATCAAGACCATAACCCGGTCCCCCAACCAGTAGACCACCCGACGTAAGGAACCGCGGGCGGCGGGCGCGCCCGCCGCCCGCCACTCCTCACCCGCAGGTTTATCGGACGTCGATCCAAAGAAAAAATCCGCCCCCAAGGCCGAAAGAGCTGCCCGCCAAGGGCGTAAGGATGGACGAAAGCCGATCGTTTATGTAACGTCGTTCATCGATTGAGTTAAACTAGGTTAACTAACACCCTCCCCGTGAGAACGCTGGCTTCAAAACACACGATCCTCCTGGCTGCCGCCGGCGCGACACTGACGGCGACGTCGGCCTGCGCGCAGACTCCGGCCGTCGACTTGGGGCCCAGCGGGTCGATGATCACGCTGGGCGCGGCGGCCCTGGCGGGGGTCGTCGGCCTTGCCTTGCAGACCCTCCGGGTGCGCGGCAAGTCGAAGCGGGCGGCGGACCTGCAGGGAGAGATCGACCGGCTGGAGGCGCTGCTGTCGGCCTCCCCGGATGCCTGGTGCGGCTGGAGCCCGGACGGCACCCACGCGATTTCCCCCGGATTCGCCGGGCTGCTCGGGATCGGGCGCTGCGACCGGCTGGAGGATATCGAGACCGCCCTGGCGCCGAGCGACGCGGCGGCGCTCAACGGCGCCTTCGGGCATCTGCGCCGGACCGGGAAGCCCTTCCGGATCGTGGTCACGACGGCGGACGGCGGCCGGGTGCTGGAACTGAGCGGGTCGCGCGGCGCCGGGAGCCGGGGCGGTCCGGGCAGCGGGGAGAGCTTCGACGTCCTGTGGGCCCGCGACATCGGCCACATCACGGGCGAGATCACCCGCCAGACCCAGGCCCGCACGGCCGCCCTCCAAACGCTGGAGGAGATCCGCGCGGCGCTCGACCGGGTCCCCTTCCCGATCTGGCTGCGCCGCCGGGACCTGTCGATCGCCTGGTGCAACAAGGCCTATGCCGACGCGCTCGACCTTACCCGCGACCAGGCGCTGGAGCGGCAGAGCGAACTGGTGCCGGCGCCGCTCGACGGGCCGCGCCGGTCGCTCGCCGAACAGGCCAGGGCCGACGGTGCCGCCCGGTCGGAAACCCAGCACCTGGTCATCGACGGCGCGCGCCGCCTGATCGAGGTCACCGAGGCCCCCGTGGTCTCCGTGGCCCCGGCGGCGGAGGCCGCGGGATCGCAGGCGGCCATGCTGGTCGGCTACGCGCTCGACCTGACGCCCCAGGAGGACCTGCGCCGGGAACTGAACCGCCACATCGCCGCCCACGGCGAAGTGCTGGAACAGCTGGGCTCGCCGATCGCGATCTACGGCGCCGACACCCGCCTGCTGTTCTTCAACCAGGCCTATGTCTCGCTCTGGGGCCTGGACGAGGGATGGCTGGAGACCGAGCCGACCTACGGCGAGGTGATGGAGGACCTGCGGGCTCGCCGGCGCCTGCCGGAGCATGCCGACTTCCCGCGCTACAAGCGCGAGCAGCTGTCCAAGTTCACTTCCCTGATCGAACCGGCCGAGGACCTGCTCCACCTTCCGGACGGCACGACGCTGCGCATGCTGCTGGTCCCGCACCCCTTCGGCGGCCTGATGTTCATCCTGGAGGACGTGACCAACGCGCTGGCGCTGGAGTCCTCCTACAACACCTTGATGGCGGTCCAGCAGGAGAGCCTGGACAACCTGGCCGAAGGCATCGCGGTGTTCGGCGGCGACGGCAGGCTGAAGCTGTCGAACCCGGCCTATGCCCGGATCTGGCGGCTGCGGTCCGAGGACCTGAACGGCGAGCCGCACCTGGTCGAGCTGGTCGAGAAGATGAAGGACTTCTTCGACTTCGGCAACGACTGGGACGGGTTCAAGAACGAGAGCATCGCGAGCACCCTGGAGCGGGCCGCGCGCAACGGCCGGATCGAGCGGGCGGACGGCTCGGTCGTCGAATTCTCCAGCGTGCCGCTGCCCGACGGCGCGGTGCTGACCAGTTTCCTGGACGTCACCGACAGCGTCAGGGTCGAGCAGGCGCTGCGCGAGCGCAACGCGGCGCTGGAGGCGGCCGACCGCCTGAAGGCGGAGTTCATCGCCAACGTGTCCTACCAGCTGCGGACGCCGCTGAACGCCATCATGGGCTTCGCGGAGATCCTGGCGAACCAGTATTTCGGCGAACTGAACGAGCGCCAGCTCGAATACAGCCGCGCCGTGCTGGACAGCGGCCAGCGGCTGCTGCTGCTGATCAACGACATCCTGGACCTGGCCACGGTCGAGGCAGGCTTCATGGTGCTGGAGCGGGCGCCGGTCGACATCCCCGCCTTGCTCGGCAGCGTGCTGGGTCTGACCCGCGACTGGGCGCGCAAGCAGAACCTGAGGCTGGAAATCGAGCATGCCGACGACATCGGCACGATCGAGGCCGACGAGAAGCGGCTGAAGCAGGCGGTGTTCAACCTGATCAGCAACGCCATCAAGTTCACCCCGCCGGGCGGCAGGATCCTGGTTTCCGCCGAACGGGTCGGCGGCTCCTTCGTGCTGGCGGTGAGCGACACCGGCATCGGCATCCCGGCGGCCGACCAGGAGCGGGTGTTCGGCCGCTTCGAGCGGGCCAACCCCCAGGCCCGCCAGACCGGGGCCGGCCTGGGCCTGTCGCTGGTCAAGAGCTTCATCGAGCTGCACGGCGGCCGGGTCGAGATCGAAAGCCGCGTGAACGAGGGCACCTGCATCCGCTGCATCCTGCCGGTCAGGGCCAGCGCTTCCGCCCAGCCCGCCGACACGGTCCGCGCCGGAACCTAGGAACGGCTAGGCCCGGAGAAAGCCGGCACCCTCCATCCATGCTCCGGTCACCATGGACAATCATGCCTGCCGGGCGCGTCGTTCCGGCGGCGAAGAGCGCCATGCGGACCCCGGCGCGATGCCGCCGAATGAGCCGGCGATCGGAAGCTGCGCGTGCCGCTGATCGCCAGCCATCGAAGCGGCGCTCCGGGGACCCATACTGAAGCACCGCCAGTGAAAGCATGGTTCCAGGGAAAAGGCCGTTGTCGCACCATGGCGGCGCGGATCACCCTCCTTGCTCGGCCGCAACGGCTTTATCGGATTCTTGCCAAGCCTTCCTCACCATCACTGGCATAAGGATTGGTCTCGATCCCCGATCCTCCGATAGATGCGGCCATCAAGAAAATTCCTTTCTCTGCCAAGGATACATTACGTCAGGATCCGGTACGATTCATGATCAGACGGACGACGTAAGACAAACATGATATAAACTTTCGAAGCGTGACAACTTGCCACGACAATAAGCGCTAAGATTTCTACTTTTATTTAAACTAACTCAGGCAAGAATTGAGGGTGCTTTTCTGGACAGGGTAATTTCTTGCCGGCTCGCAAAGACTTGAAGCTCCCGCCAGGAAAGCGGAACCGCTCAGGAGTGGATAAGAACCATGATAAAACTGAAATCCATTCAAACGAAGATCGCAGCTTTGGCCGGGCTGTGCCTTATCGGATCGGCGACCGCCTTGGTAGTTTATGGGGTTGTCTCAACCAGCAGCAACCAGAGCTTCGTCACTCGCAACGTTACCGAACTGCTGGACAGCAAGACCAAGGAAGCGCTTCAAGCCGTCGCCTCGACCCAAGCCGGCAGCATCCAGGTGGAATTGGAAACCGCCCTGGACGCGGCCCGCACCATGGCTCACACTTTCGAGATGCTGGCCTCCGGTGAAGAGTTCGGCACGCCGGTCGAGCTTCGGCGCAAGCAGATCAACGGTATCCTGCTGAACGTGCTGGAGAAGAACCCGCGGTTCAACGGCACCTACACGGCCTGGGAGCCGGATGCCCTTGACGGACGCGACGCCGAGTTCCGGCTGAGTTCCAGGGAGGGGTCGGACGGAACCGGCCGTTTCATCCCCTATTGGAACCGCGACCCCAACGGGCGTATCGCGGTGCAGCCTCTGGTCGAATATGACAGCCGCGACCTTCACCCCAACGGCGTCATGAAAGGTGGCTGGTATATCGGCCCGAAGGAAACCGGCCTGGAAAGCGTGCTCGATCCGCTTCCCTACGTCGTTCAGGGCAAGCAGGTGTTCCTCGCGACACTGTCGGTGCCCATCAAGATCGGCGGCAAGTTCCGCGGCGTCGCGGGCGCCGACTTCAACCTGGACTTCATACAGAAATTGGCCAAGTCGGTCAGCGCCTCGCTGTATGGCGGCAAGAACGAGGTCATCATCCTCAGCAACATGGGGTTGATCGTCGCCCATAGCGGACGTCCGGAACTCGTCGGACGCCCCTTGTCCGAGATCAACCGGAACTGGGCCGACGACATCGCCCGGATCAGCCTCGGTCAGGCGGCGGTCGACCTCGACTCCGGGACGGGCGAACTGAAGGTCATGACTCCGATCACGCTCGGCCGCACCGAAAAGCCTTGGTCGGTCATGATCAAGGTGCCGCAAGCCGTAGTCGTGGCGGAGGCGACGAAGCTGGGCGCCGACCTGACTCGCCGCGCCGAGATCAACACACTCCTGCAGATCGCGGTCGGCGTGGCGGTGGCAGGCGGCGCGATAGCGCTGATGTGGTTCGTCGCCGGCGGCATCGCCCGGCCGATCCGGCAAGCGGCGCGCTTCGCCGAAGGGATCGCCGCCGGAAACTTCGACCAGGACCTGGATGTCCGCCAGGGAGACGAAGTCGGCGCCCTGGGCACCGCGCTGAAGACGATGCTGACCGACCTGAAGCGCATGATGGCCCAGCGCGTGGAGGACCAGGAGCGGGCCGAAGCCGAGCGCCGCCGGATCATGCTCGCCATGGCGGACGAGTTGGAGAACGCGGTGGCGGCCGCCGTCGACGGTATCGATCAAGCGGCGACCAGAATGGGCGGAACGGCCCGCGCGATGAACGGCACGGCCGACCGGACCAGCCGGCAAGCCAACGAAGTCGCGGCCGCAGCCCTTCAAGCCAGCACAAACGTGGAGACCGTGGCCGCCGCCACCGAGGAACTGGAAGCTTCCATCCGGGAGATCGGCAAGCAGATGTCCTCCTCGACCGAAATCGCGAAGCGGGCGGTACAGTCGGCGGACGAGGCCGACACGCAGGTCATCGGCCTGACGGCGGCGGCGGAGAGGATCGGGGCGGTGGTGGACATGATCTCGTCCATCGCCAACCAGACCAATTTGCTGGCGCTCAACGCGACCATCGAAGCCGCCCGCGCCGGAGAAGCCGGCAAAGGGTTCGCGGTCGTGGCGGCGGAAGTCAAGGGTCTCGCCACCCAGACGGCCCGCGCCACCGAGGACATCAGCGCCCAGGTCGCCGACATGCGGCGGGTTTCCAGCGAGACGGCCGCCGGGATCAAGAGCATCGGATCGGTCATCAACGAGATCAACGGGATCTCCACCACGGTCGCCAACGCGGTGCAGGCCCAAAGCCTTGCGACCGGCGAAATCGCCCGCAACGTTCAGCAAGCCGCGGTCGGAACCTCCAACGTTTCGGGCACCATCGCGGATGTGAGCAGCGCCGCGGTCGAGACCGGGCGAACCGCGGAACAGGTCCTGACGGTCTCCGAGCAGCTTTCCCAGGAGGCGGCACGCCTGCGCGGCACCATCGACGGCTTCCTGACCCGGATCCGGGCTGCGTAAGCCCGGACCGGCCCGCAGCAAAAAGGGCCTCGGCGATGCCGAGGCCCTTTTTGTATCATGGTCGGAGTGAGAGGATTCGAACCTCCGGCCCCTGCCTCCCGAAGACAGTGCTCTACCAGGCTGAGCTACACTCCGTTACCCTGGATATCCGCCGCGAGGCGGCGTGGGCGGGTATATACCGGGTAGGCTGCCCCCGCGCAAGAGCCGAATTCCACGATGCGCCGACGAAACTGCGGATAGTCGCGAACCGGATCAGAACTCCCGGTCGATCACGAAGTCGATGACGTCCAGCAGGGCGCGCTTCTCCGGCCCGTCGGGGAAGATGCCGAGGGAGTCGCGGGCGATGGCGCCGTAGTGCCGGGCGCGCTCCACGGTGTCGCGCAGCGTTCCGAGCTGGTTCATCATCGCGATGGCGCGGTCCAGGTCGCCGTCGCCCTGCTCCATCTCCTCGACGGTGCGGTGCCAGAAGGCACGGTCCTCGTCGCTGCCGCGGCGGTAGGCCAGGATCACCGGCAGGGTGATCTTGCCCTCGCGGAAATCGTCGCCGACCGTCTTGCCCAGCCGGGCCTGCAGGGCCGAATAGTCCAGCACGTCGTCGACCAGCTGGAACGCGATGCCGAGGTTGAGCCCGTAGGCGAACAGGGCGTCGCCCTCCACCGCCGGGCGCGACGCCACCACCGCGCCGATCTGGCAGGCGGCGGCGAACAGCTCCGCCGTCTTGGCGCGGATGACGTCCAGGTAGGCCTGCTCGCTGGTGCCGGTGTCGTTGGAGGTGGTGAGCTGGAGCACCTCGCCCTCCGCGATGACCGCGGAGGCGTGGGACAGGATGCGCAGCACCTCGAGCGAGCCGTCCTCGACCATCAGCTGGAAGGAGCGGCTGAACAGGAAGTCCCCGACCAGAACGCTCGCCTTGTTGCCGAACACCGCGTTGGCGGACGCCAGTCCCCGGCGCAGGTCGCTCTCGTCCACCACGTCGTCGTGGAGCAGGGTGGCGGTGTGGATGAACTCGACGCAGGCGGCGAGCGCCTGGTGCCGGGTCCCCTCGTAGCCGCACAGCCGGGCCGAGGCGAGCGTCAGCACCGGGCGGAGCCGCTTCCCGCCCGCCGCGATGATGTATCCGGCGAGTTGCGGGATCAGCTCGACCGGCGACTGCATCCGGTCGATGATCAGGGTGTTGCAGGCCTTGAGGTCGTCGGCGACCAGGTCCGTCAGCTTATCGAGTGCGTTCACGTCGGGGTTTGATCGTTTCAGGCTGAGGTTGGTGACGACCGCCAATTTGGTCTCCAGCATGGCGTGGCAGGGCACGAATCGCTAGCGAGCATAAGGACAGGACTTCGCTGGTCAAGTGCGCTGTCAAAATCGCCGCACGCGGAGCCGCGGCGGCCTGCCGTTTCCATGGCCCCTCCGCCGTGCTATTCGCAGGCGGGGACAGGTTCGCCGGCCCCTTCCGCCCGCCTTCCGGAGAGATATCGATGAAGGAACTCCTGCGCACGGTCGATCCGGTGCTGCTCTCGTGGCTGACGGCCCTGCTGGCCGATGCCGGCATAGAGGCCGTCGTGCTCGACACCTACACCAGCATCCTGGAAGGCAGCATCGGCGCCATCCCGCGGCGCCTGATGGTGGCGGAGGAGGATTACGCCGCGGCCCGCCGGATCCTGGAGGAGGCGGGCCACCTTGCCCCCGACTGAAGGCGACGGCCGGACCGCGGACCGACTGCTGGGCGGCCGGGTCGCCCTGATGCAGCCGGCCCGGGGCTATCGCGCCGCGATCGACCCGGTGCTGCTGGCGGCGGCGACGCCCGCCGCGGCGGGCGACCGGGTGCTCGACGTCGGCGCGGGCGTGGGCGCCGCCACGCTGTGCCTGGCGGCGCGGGTTCCCGGCGCCGATGTCACCGGACTGGAGCTTCAGCCCGGCCTCGCGGCGCTCGGGGCGGAGAATGTCCGCGCCAACGGGCTGGAGGACAGGGTCCGCATCCTGGAAGGCGACCTGCTGGCGCCGCCGGAGGAGCTTGCCCACACGGCCTTCGACCGGGTGATGACCAACCCGCCGTTCCAGGAGGCCGGCACCCACACCCCGCCGCCGGACGGAAGCCGCGCCCTGGCGCACGGCGAGGGCGCGGCCGACCTGGCGGCCTGGCTCGATTTCTGCGCCCGCCGGGTGAAGCCGCGCGGCACCCTGACCGTCATCCACCGGGCCGACCGGCTGGACGACCTGATCTCCCTGCTGCGCGGCCGTTTCGGCGGGATCACCCTGGTCCCGCTGTGGCCCAAGGCCGGCCGGCCCGCCCGGCGCATCGTGGTGACCGCGCGCAAGGGGGCCCGCAGCCCCGCCCGCCTGATGCCCGGCCTGGTTCTGCACGAGGCCGACGGCGGCTTCACCGGCGCGGCGCAGGCGATCCTGCGCGACGGCGCCGCGCTGGATCTTTGAAATCAGGGCGCCCGCCCCATCTTAAGCGGCATGCTGATCCGCCGTATCATGACCGCCTTCGGTCGCAAGCCCGCCCCCACCGTTTCCGTTCTCCGGCTGTCCGGCGTCATCGGCGCCGGCGGGGCTTTCCGCCCGGGAATCACCCTGGCGGCCCTGGCGCCCGCCATCCAGCGCGCCTTCTCCGTTCCCGGCCAGCAGGCCGTGGCGCTCCAGGTCAATTCGCCCGGAGGCTCACCGGTCCAGTCCGCCCTGGTCGCGGGACGCATCCGCCAGCTGGCGGACGAGAAGAAGGTGCCGGTCTTCGCCTTCGCGGAGGACGTCGCCGCATCGGGCGGCTACTGGCTGGCCTGCGCCGCCGACGAGATCTACGCCGATCCCAGCTCGATCATCGGCTCGATCGGCGTGGTTTCCGCTGGCTTCGGCTTCCAGGACCTGATCGCCCGCTACGGGATCGAGCGGCGGGTGCATACCTCCGGCACCCGGAAGGCCATGCTCGACCCGTTCCAGCCCGAGCGGGACGAGGACATCGTCCGGCTGAAGGCCATCCAGGCGGAGATCCACGACGCCTTCAAGGCCATGGTCCGCGGCCGGCGCGGCGACCGCCTGAAGGGGACCGACGAGGACCTGTTCTCGGGGGAATTCTGGACCGGCGCCAAGGCGCTGGACCTGGGGCTGGTCGACGGGCTCGGCGACCTGCGCTCGGTCATGCGCGACCGCTTCGGCGAAAAGGTCAACCTGCGGCTGGTCCATGGCGAGCGCCGCTGGTGGCGAAGCCGCATCCGGACGGAAGCGGCGCTGTCCGGCCTGACCCCGTCCGGCCTGACCCCGTCCGGCCTCGCCGACGATCTGGCGGGCGCCCTGGTCAATGCCGTCGAGGACCGCGCGATGTGGTCCCGCTTCGGCCTGTAGCGCCGGCACTCGGGCTGGGCGGCTGCCCGATAAGCCTTGCGGTCATACCGGGGCATGCCGCATAGTCGCGACCCTGGACGCGAGTCCGGAAAATCTGGCTGGGGTGCCGGTCCTTCGAGGGGCCGGCTGAGATCATACCCATCGAACCTGTTCGGATAATGCCGACGAAGGGAGCCCCCCATGACGACAGCGCGATCCGTTTCCGAATTTTCGACCGGCCTGCGGTCCGACCGCCCCTCGGTCGCCATCGTCGGCGCCGGCGTGGTCGGCCTCGGCATCGGCTGGCGCCTTGCCGCCGCCGGGTGCCGGGTCGAGATCTTCGACAAGGGCGAGGCGGGACGCGGGGCGAGCCATGCCGCCGCCGGCATGCTGGCGGCCGGGGTCGAGGTCGAGCCCGGCGAGGAAGGCCAGCTGCCGCTTAACCGGCACAGCCAGGACCTGTGGCCGGGCTTCGCCGAGGAGCTTCAGGCCGCCTCCGGAATCGACGTCGAGCTGCGCACCGAGGGCACCCTGGTGGTGGCGCTGAACGCCGACGACGTGGCGCGCCTGCGCTTCAATTTCGACCTCCAGAAGAGCCTGGGGCTCGGCCACGAATGGCTGACCGGGGCCGAGGTCAAGCGCCGCGAGCCCTATCTTCACGCCGGCACGGCCGCGGCGATCCTGAGCCCGCGCGACCACCAGGTGGACAACCGGAAGGTCGCCCTGGCCCTCCGCACCGCCTTCGAGCGGGCCGGCGGGCGCCTGCACGAACATGTCCCGGTCGAGGAGATCCTGGTCGAGGGCGGGCGCGCCGCCGGCGTGCTGGCGGCCGGAGGGGAGGCGCACCGGGCCGACGTCACCGTGCTGGCGGCCGGCGCCTGGTCTCGCACGGTCCCGGGCCTGCCCGACGACGCCCGGCCGCCGGTCCGGCCGGTCAAGGGCCAGATGGCGGCCCTGCGGATGGACCCGCGCGAGCCGCTGCTGCGCCACGTGGTCTGGACCCCCGGCGTCTACCTGGTGCCGCGCCGCGACGGGCGGCTGGTGATCGGCGCCACGGTGGAGGAGCGCGGGTTCGACACCGACCTGACCGCGGGCGGCGTCATGTCCCTGCTCGAAGGCGCCTGGCGGGCCCTGCCGGGTGTCGAGGAACTGCCGATCGACGAGCTGTGGGTGGGATTCCGCCCCGGCTCGCGCGACGACGCGCCCATCCTGGGGCCTTCGGCGCTGGACGGGCTGGTCCTGGCGACCGGCCACCATCGGAACGGCATCCTGCTGACCCCGGTCACCGCCGACGCCGTCTCCGACCATATCCTGACCGGGCGGACCGCCGACGTCATCCGCCCGTTCGGCATCGATCGATTCGTCAAGAGAGCGGCGCCAGGCCGCCCGCAGAGTGGGAAGGAACCTCGATGACCCCGCATGTCCCCCGGCATATCCAGGTGAACGGCCGGCGCGAGCCGCTGGCGGCCCCGACGCTCGACGCCCTGCTGCGCGGGAAGGGGGTCGTTCCCGGAGCCCGCGGCGTCGCCGTCGCGCTGAACGGCGAGGTCGTCCCGGCCGGCCGCTGGGCCGACACGGCCCTGGCCGAAGGCGACGACCTGGAGATCGTCCGCCCCTTCTCCGGCGGCTGAAGCCGGATACGCCCGTTACGAAGCCCTGAAAGCACCCCCATGTCCCATCCGCCCGATTCCTTCGAGATCGCCGGCCGCAGGCTCACCTCCCGACTGTTCATCGGCACCGCCGGCTATCCGAACCGCCAGGTCATGCTCGATTCCATCACGGCGAGCGGGGCCGAGGTCGTCACCGTGTCGATCCGCCGCATCAGCCTGGAAGGCTATGCCGAGAGCATGGTCGACCTGCTGGGGTCCGACTATGTCCTGCTGCCCAACACAGCCGGCTGCTCGACCGCGCGGGAGGCGGTGCTGACCGCCCGCCTCGCCCGCGAGGCCCTGCATACGGACTGGATCAAGCTGGAGGTGATCGGCGACCGCGAGACCCTCCACCCCGACGTGGAGGAGCTTCGGCGCGCGACCGAGGAGCTGGTCGCCGACGGCTTCACCGTGCTGCCCTACTGCAACGACGACCCGGTGTCCTGCCGCAAGCTGGCCGACGCCGGCGCCGCGGCGGTGATGCCGCTGGGCTCGCCGATCGGCTCCGGCATGGGGATCGCCAACCCCCACGCGATCGAGCTGATCTGCGCGCGCAGCTCCGTTCCGGTGATCCTGGACGCGGGGATCGGCACCGCCTCGGACGCGACGCTGGCGCTGGAGCTGGGGTGCAGCGCCGTGCTGCTGAACACGGCCGTCGCCAAGGCCCGCGACCCGCGCCGCATGGCGGCGGCGATGCGGGCCGCCGTGGAGGCGGGGCACGCCGCCCGGCAGGCCGGCCGCATCCCGAAACGGACCTACGCCCAGGCTTCCAGCCCGCAGCTCGGCCTGATCGGCACCTGACTTGACCGGCACCCGGCTTGACCCGCATGGGCGGGGGCACTAAGAGGAAGCATGCTGAAATTCCTCACCCTCGTCCTGCTGATCGCCGCCGTATGGTTCGGCTTCAAGTTCGTCGCCCGAACCCAGGCGATCGCCAAGGCGAAGCGCGAGATGCAGGCCCGCCGCGAGGCCGGGCTGCCCCGCCCGCGTCCCCGCGACGCCCAGGAGATGGTCCGCTGCGCCTCCTGCGGCGTCTACGTGTCGGCCACCAAGACCAGCGCCTGCGGCCGCCCGGACTGCCCTTACCGGTGAGGGGGATTCCTGTTGTTTGTCCACAGATGAACGCAGATGGGCACGGATGTTTTCTCGATCCTGTCCGTGTCCATCTGCGTTCATCTGTGGATGATGCGGCCCTTTGCCGTTCGCCCGTCGTGCGACGCCGGCTCCGACGCACCGCCTCCTGCACTTGATTCCGCCAGACTGCCCGCGTATCGTCCACGCACTGCAACATAATCATAAAGTGTGAGCGAACATGGCGCCTGCAAGCGCGGCGACACGGCCCCTCAGCTTCCAGGGGCTGATCCTGAAGCTCCAGAATTTCTGGGCGGAACAGGGCTGCGTCATCCTCCAGCCCTACGACATGGAAGTCGGCGCCGGCACGTTCCACCCGGCGACGACCTTGCGGGCGCTGGGGCCGCAGGACTGGCGCGCGGCCTATGTCCAGCCGTCGCGCCGGCCCAAGGACGGCCGTTACGGCGAGAATCCCAACCGCTTGCAGCATTACTACCAGTTCCAGGTGATCCTGAAGCCGTCGCCGGCCGACGCGCAGGACCTGTACCTGAAGAGCCTGTACGCCCTGGGGATCGACCCCGCGCTGCACGACATCCGGTTCGTCGAGGACGACTGGGAGAGCCCGACGCTGGGCGCCTGGGGCCTGGGCTGGGAGGTCTGGTGCGACGGCATGGAGGTCACCCAGTTCACCTATTTCCAGCAGGTCGGCGGCATCGAGTGCGACCCGGTCGCGGTCGAGCTGACCTACGGCCTGGAACGGCTCGCCATGTATGTCCAGGGCGTCGAGAACGTCTACGACCTGGACTTCAACGGCGCCGGCGTCCGCTACGGCGACGTCTTCAAGCGGGCGGAGGTGGAGTTCTCCACCTTCAACTTCGAATATGCCGACACCGACCGGCTGCTCCGGCATTTCAAGGACGCCGAGGCGGAGTGCCGGATGCTGCTGGACGCCCGGCTGGCCCTGCCCGCCTATGACCAGTGCATCAAGGCGAGCCACCTGTTCAACCTGCTGGATGCGCGCGGCGTGATCAGCGTGGTCGAGCGGGCCGCCTATATCGGCCGCGTCCGGACGCTCGCCAAGGGCTGCTGCGAGGCTTGGCTGGCGGGATTGCCGGCATCGACCCCGGCAACGATCCCATCCGCCGCCGGCCCGACCTCCTGACAGACCGCCGGAAACCATGCCCCAGCTCCTGATCGAACTGTTCTCCGAGGACATCCCGGCCCGCATGCAAGCCCGCGCGGCCGAGGATCTCCAGCGTCTCGTCACCGCCAAGCTGGAGGCGGCCGGCCTTCAGGCCGCCGCGAGCGAAGCCCATTCGACCCCGCGCCGGCTGGCGCTGGTGGTGGAGGGCTTGGCCGGGCGCACCGCCGACGTCCGGGAGGAACGCAAGGGACCGCGCGTCGGCTCACCCGAGCAGGCGGTCGCCGGCTTCCTGCGCGGTGCCGGCCTGTCCAGCCTGGACCAGTGCGAGCAGCGCGACACCGGCAAGGGGTCGTTCTGGTTCGCCGTGGTGGAGAAGCCCGGCCGCGCCACCGCCGAGGTGCTGCCCGGCCTGATCGCCGAGACGATCCGCGAGCTGCCCTGGCCCAAGAGCATGCGCTGGGCGACCGGCGGCTTCCGCTGGGTCCGTCCGCTGCACCATGTCCTGGCGGTATTCGACGGCAAGGCGGTGGAAGGGTCGTTCGATCTGGGGGGCGGGCTGGGAACCCTGACATTCGTCGACGCCACCCGGGGGCACCGCTTCCTCTCCCCCGACGCCGTGGTCGAGGCCCGCAGCTTCGAGCAGTACCGCGAGGGCCTGCGGTCCGCCCACGTGATCCTGTCCAGGGACGAGCGCCGGGCCAGGATCGCGTCCGACGCGGCGGAGGCCGCGGGCGCCCACGGCCTTGTGGTGGCGCCGGACGAGGGATTGCTGGACGAGGTCACCGGGCTGGTCGAGTGGCCGGTCGTGCTGAGCGGCGCCATCGACCGGCAGTTCATGGACGTCCCGCCGGAGGTGCTGACCACCTCCATGCGGACCCACCAGAAATATTTCGCCACGACCGACGCGACCGGCGCGCTGGCGCCGCGCTTCGTGGTGGTCGCCAACATGGTCACGTCGGACGGCGGGGCGGCGGTGATCGCCGGCAACGAGCGCGTGCTGCGCGCCCGGCTGTCCGACGCCAAGTTCTTCTGGGAGCAGGACCGCAAGGTCAGGCTGGAGGAGCGGGTCCCGGCGCTCGAGTCGGTGATCTTCCACGCCCGGCTCGGCACCGTCGCGGAGAAGGTCAGCCGGCTGGAGACCCTGGCCGCCGAACTGGCCGCCTTCGTGCCGGGCTGCGATCCCGACCGGGCGCGGCTGGCCGCCAGGCTCGCCAAGGCCGACCTGGTGTCCGGCATGGTCGGGGAGTTCCCGGAGCTCCAGGGCGTGATGGGCCGCTACTACGCGCTGGGCGAGGGGCTGGCCCCCGAGGTCGCCGACGCCGTGGCCGAGCACTACAAGCCGCTGGGCCCCAACGACCGCTGCCCGACGGCGCCGGTCAGCGTCGCCGTGGCGCTGGCCGACAAGCTGGACACCCTGGTCGGGTTCTTCGCGATCGACGAGCGGCCGACCGGCTCCAAGGACCCCTACGCGCTGCGGCGCGCAGCGCTCGGCCTGATCCGCCTGATCGTGGACAACGGGCTGCGGATGGACCTGGGCCGCGCGTTCGACATCGCCCACGGGCTCTACCGGGCCGAGAAGCTGGTGCCGGCCGCCCAGGTCGGGCCGCAGCTGCTGGACTTCTTCGCCGACCGGCTGAAGGTCGTGCTGCGCGACCGGGGCGTCCGCCACGACCTGGTCGACGCCGTGTTCGCGCTCGGCGGGGAGGACGACCTCGTCCGCCTGCTGTCGCGGGTCCAGGCGCTCCAGGGCTTCCTGGGCACCGACGACGGCGCCAACCTGCTGACCGCCTACCGGCGGGCCACCAACATCGTCCGGATCGAGGAGAAGAAGGACGGGACCGGCCACGGCGGCGCGCCCGAGGCCGGCCTGCTGGAGCAGCCCGAGGAGAAGGCCCTGTTCCAGGCGCTGGCCGAAGCCGAGCGCGCCGCGGTGCCCCTGCTGGCCACGGAGGACTTCGCCGGCTGCATGGGCGCGCTGGCGGCGCTCCGTGCGCCGGTGGACGCCTTCTTCGACAAGGTGACGGTCAATGCCGACCAGCCCCCCCTCCGAGTAAACCGTCTGCGTCTCCTGAGCCAGATTCCCGCGACCTTGAATCGGATCGCGGATTTCTCCAGGATAGAGGGCTGAGGCGTGACGGTTCGCATAGGATCATATGCAAAGCCATGATCCGCCCAACAACTCGCGGAATAGTCCTGGAGCATTTTGCCGGGGTAATTGTTAACCACGGCCAATCCAGTATTTGAGTCCATCACAGGAGTTACCGGGGAGCACCATGGGTAATCAGGTCACAACCCGCTGGGTCTACAGCTTCGGCGACGGCAAGGCCGAAGGCCGGGCGGACATGAAGAACCTGCTCGGCGGCAAGGGCGCGAACCTTGCGGAAATGAGCAATCTGGGCCTGCCCGTGCCGCCCGGCTTCACCGTCACGACCGACGTCTGCACCTACTATTACAAGCACGACCGGACCTACCCGTCCGACCTGAAGGACCAGGTCGCGGAGGCGCTGGCGACGGTCGAGCGCAGCATCGGCGCCGGCTTCGGCGATCCGGAGAACCCGCTGCTGGTCTCCGTGCGCTCCGGCGCCCGCGCTTCCATGCCGGGCATGATGGACACCGTGCTGAACCTGGGCCTGACCGACGTGACGGTGCAGGGCCTGGTCAAGCGCAGCGGCGACGCGCGCTTCGCCTATGACAGCTACCGCCGCTTCATCCAGATGTACGGCAACGTCGTGCTGGGCGTCGAGCACCACCATTTCGAGGACATTCTCGAGAACGTCAAGCGCGACCGCGACATCACGCTCGACACCGAGCTGACCGCCGCCGACTGGCAGGCGGTGATCGAGGGCTACAAGCAGGTCGTCCAGCACGAGCTGGGCCGTCCCTTCCCGCAGGACGTCCAGGAACAGCTGTGGGGCGCGGTCGGCGCGGTGTTCGGCTCCTGGATGAACCAGCGCGCGATCACCTACCGGCGCCTGCACGACATCCCGGCCGAATGGGGCACCGCGGTCAACATCCAGGCCATGGTGTTCGGCAACATGGGCGACGACTGCGCCACCGGCGTGGCCTTCACCCGCAACCCCTCCACCGGCGAGAACGCTTTCTACGGCGAGTACCTGGTCAATGCCCAGGGCGAGGACGTGGTCGCCGGCATCCGCACCCCGCAGCACCTGACCATCGCCGGCAAGCAGGCCAACAAGTCCGACCTGCCGTCCATGGAAGAGGTGATGCCCGAGGTCTTCAAGCAGCTCGACGCGGTGCGCCTGAGGCTGGAAGGCCATTACCGGGACATGCAGGACATCGAGTTCACGGTGCAGCAGAACAAGCTGTACATGCTTCAGACCCGGACCGGCAAGCGCACCGCCGCCGCCGCGCTGAAGATCGCGGTGGACCTGGCGGACGAGGGCGTGATCGACCACGCCGAGGCGATCAAGCGGATCGATCCGGCGTCGCTCGACCAGCTCCTGCACCCGACCCTGGACCCCAAGGCCCAGCGCACCGTCATCGCCCGCGGCCTGCCGGCCTCCCCCGGCGCCGCGTCGGGCAAGCTGGTGTTCAGCGCCGACGAGGCCGAGACCCAGGCCCAGCTCGGCGAGTCGGTGATCCTGTGCCGGATCGAGACCAGCCCCGAGGACATCCACGGCATGCACGCCGCCCGCGGCATCCTGACCACCCGCGGCGGCATGACCAGCCACGCGGCCGTGGTCGCCCGCGGCATGGGCCGGGCCTGCGTGGCCGGCGCCGGCGACCTGCGCGTCGACTACAAGGCGCAGACCGTCAGCGTGCGCGGAGTCACCATCAAGGCCGGCGACACCGTCACCATCGACGGCTCCACCGGCGAGGTCATGCTGGGCGCCGTCCCGACGATCCAGCCGGAGCTGTCGGGCGACTTCGCCACCCTGATGGGCTGGGCCGACGAGATCCGCCGCATGAAGGTCCGGACCAACGCGGAGACCCCGCTGGACGCCCGCACCGCCCGCAAGTTCGGCGCCGAGGGCATCGGCCTGTCGCGCACCGAGCACATGTTCTTCGACGCCGACCGCATCGTCGCGGTGCGCGAGATGATCCTGGCCGAGACCGAGCAGGGCCGCCGCGCGGCGCTGGCCAAGATCGCCCCGATGCAGCGCCAGGACTTCGTCGAGCTCTTCACCATCATGAAGGGCCTGCCGGTCACCATCCGCCTGCTCGACCCGCCGCTGCACGAGTTCCTGCCGAACTCCGACGCGGAGATGGAGGAGGTCGCCAAGGCGGCGGGCACCGACATCCTGAAGGTGCGGCACCGCGCGTCGCAGCTCCATGAGTCGAACCCGATGCTCGGCCACCGCGGCTGCCGTCTCGGCATCTCCTTCCCGGAGATCTACGAGATGCAGGCCCGCTCGATCTTCGAGGCGGCGGTCCAGGTCTTCAAGGAGACCGGCGAGACCGTGATCCCCGAGATCATGATCCCGCTGATCGGCACGCCGAAGGAGTTCGACATCCTGAAGGCGGTCATCGACAAGGTCGCGGCCGAGGTCACCGGCAGCAGCGGCCGGCAGATCGAGTATCTGGTCGGCACCATGATCGAGCTGCCGCGGGCCTGCCTGCGTGCCGGCGAGATCGCGGAGACGGCCGAGTTCTTCAGCTTCGGCACCAACGACCTGACCCAGACCGTCTTCGGCATCAGCCGCGACGACGCCGGCAGCTTCCTGCCGGACTACCAGCGCGGCGGCATCCTGGAGCACGACCCGTTCGTGACCATCGACGTCGAGGGCGTCGGCGAGATGGTGAAGATCGCGGCCGAGCGCGGCCGGGCCACCCGGCCCGACATCAAGCTCGGCATCTGCGGCGAGCATGGCGGCGACCCGGCCTCGGTCCATTTCTGCGAGACCGTCGGCCTCGACTACGTCTCGTGCTCGCCCTACCGCGTTCCGATCGCCCGGCTGGCGGCGGCGCAGGCGGCGCTGTCGACCGAACGCACGAACCGGGACTGACGGCCGTGCTGGCCAAGCTCCGCGACGCGCTGGCGCGCGGAGAGAAGGCGGCCCTGGCGGCGGCGCTGGCCGGGATCGAGCGCGATCCCGACGGCGCCGCCACCGCGGACCTGCTGGATTCCGCCTACAGGGACCCGATCGCCCAGGTGATCGGGCTGACCGGCCCGCCCGGCGTCGGCAAATCGACGCTGACCGGCGCGCTGATCGGCGAGTACCGCCGGTCGGGGAAGACGGTCGGCTGCATCGCGGTCGATCCGTCGTCCAGGCGCAGCGGCGGCGCCCTGCTGGGCGACCGCACCCGCCTGGGCACCGACCCGGAGGACGCCGGCTGCTTCGTCCGCTCCATGGCGGCGCGCGACCGGCTGGGCGGGCTGGCGGGGCTTACGGTCGCCGCCATGGTGCTGATGCGGGCCGTCTACGACATCGTGCTGATCGAGACGGTGGGCGTCGGCCAGTCGGAGACCGATATCGCCGGCACGGCCGACACGGTGGTGTTCTGCGTCCAGCCCGGGTCGGGCGACAGCCTGCAATTCATGAAGGCCGGCATCGTCGAGATCCCGGACATCGTCGTCGTGACCAAGGCCGACATGGGAGCCGCGGCGGAACGGGCCCGCGCCGACGTGCGCGGCGCGCTCAGCCTCGCCGAGGAGGCGCGCGGCGGCTGGGAGGTCCCGGTTCTGGCCTTGTCCGTTCAGCAGCGCCAGGGCCTCGGCGAGCTGATCGCCACCCTGGACCGGCATGCCGCCTGGCTGGCCGGGACCGGGCGCCTGAAGGGCCTGCGCCATGCCCAGGCGCGGATGTGGCTGGCCGAGGCGGTCCGCGAGCGGTTCGGCCGCGAAGGCATCCGCCGCGCCGGCCCGCTGGAGCTGGGGCCGGAGGCCGCCCCCTTCGGAGAGCTTCGGGCGGTCGCCCAGAAGTTGCTGTTGCCCTGAACTGAGAGACCCCCGGAGCGGTGCTCCGAGGGTCCTCCCAGGTAACGCAAGGTTGTCGGTCCCCCGCGCGTCCCCGGTTCTGCTTACGCTAAAATCTACTGCGAGTTGCCGGCGGCGCCCGGAGTGGTACCGGTGCTGCCGCTCATGCCGCCACTGCCGCCGCCGCTGCGGTTCAGGGTGGTCATGGTGTCGCTGTACTGGAATTCCGGCATCGCCTCGACGTCGGCCTGGGTCATGTTCGAGAGGGTCAGGCTTTCCGGTTCGCCGTCATCCTCGGTCTGGACCTGCACCTGGGAGAAATCGACCGAGATCCGCTTCTCGCCGATGCCGAGGAAGCCGCCGCTGGAAATCACCAGCTGCGTGGCTTCGCCCGACGCGGGATCGATGATCACATCCTCGACGGAGCCGATCTTCTCCCCGTCGCTGCCCATGACATCCTCGCCGATCATCTCCTCGGCGCTGACCGCGCCGGCGGCCGGCATGCCGTCCGCGGCGGCGGGCGGGACTGCGGGCGTGGCGGACGGATCAGGGGTCGAAGTGCCCTGAGCGAAGGCGGCGCCCGTCATCAGGGCAATGGCCGAAGCGGCGCCGATCAGTTCCTTGCGCATCGAAGAACTCCTCTGGTCTGTTGAACAGTTCGTTTCTTCACCCCCTTTCAACATGCCGCGTGGGCAACAATTCCACAGTCGTTACGAAATTCCGTTGCGGCGCCTCAGTAGGCCGCCCAGTCCGGCCGGCCCGGGACGATGCGGGTTTCGCCGGCCAGCAGGGGCAGGCCCTCCGCCCGGGCGCGCTCGACCTCCTCCAGCCGGAGCAGGGCCAGGGCGCGGTCGCCGGCGCCGGTCCGCATCTCCCCCGCTTCCTTGTCGCCCAGCATGACGAGGGCGCCGGGCTCCGGCAGGGGGCCTTCGACGGCGACCGGCATCAGGCGCTTGCGGACCAGCCCGCGGTAGCGGGTCCGGGCGGTGAGCTCCTGCCCCATGTAGCAGCCCTTCCGCCAGGAGATCGCGTTGAGCTCGTCGAGGCCGTTCTCCAGCAGGATCGCCTTGTCCACGAGCATGTCGCGGCTGCCGTCGGGAACCCCGAATTCCAGCCGGAGCCGCTCGTAGGCGTCGGGCGCCGCCGGCCGGAACCCCTTGGCCTCCAGCACGGCGGCCTCGGTCCCCCGGGGCAGGATGGCGCGGGCGCCGAGCGCGGGCAGGCGCGGATCGGTGAAGGCGATGCCGTCGCCGAGCGCCGCCGCAGCCCCCGGCTCCGCCGGCAGGCCGAGGGCTTCCAGGACGCCGTCGCCGAACAGGGCGGTGACGGAGAAGCGGGCGCTCCCGTCCTCCAGCGCGACCTTGGAGCGCAGCTTGTACAGCTTCAGCCGGCGCTGGAGGTCGGCCAGCCGCTCCGCCTCGCAGTCCAGCAGCAGCCTGTCCCCGAGGGCGGCGATGAAGAAGTCGTGCAGGAACTTGCCCTGCGGCGTCAGCAGGGCGGAATAGACGGCGCGCGACGGGCCTACGGGGGTGACGTCGTTGGTCACCAGCCCCTGGAGGAAGGCGGTGCGGTCGGCACCGTCGATCGCCAGGATGCCGCGCGGGGCCAGGGTGACGTAGGAAGGATTCATGGCTCGGCTCCACCGGCGGTCGAGGGAAGGGACTATCGCGATCCGAAATCATCACGTATTGACGTGCGGCGCCTTTGGCAAGGTGGCTTCTTGGCGCGGCACGGGGACTTCGGGGGCATGTCTTGCGCATTCTGTTCATCGGCAACAGCCGCATCGGCGACTTCATCCTGTCCAGCGGATTGCTGGCACACCTGATCGAGCGCCACCCCGGATCCCGGATCACCGTCGTGTGCGGGCGCATCGTGGCGCCGCTGCTCGCCGAGACGCCGTGCATCGAGCGCGTCATCGTGATGGAGAAGCGCAAGCACCACCGCCACTGGCTGGACCTGTGGCTGACCACGGTCGGCACCCGCTGGGACCTGGTGGTCGACCTGCGGAACTCCGCCGTGTCGCGGGTGCTGGCGGCGCGCGAGGTGCGCCGGGTCGGCCGGGCGAAGGGAATGCGGCTCCATCGGGTCGAGGAGATCGGCCGCGTCCTGGACCTGGACCCGCCGCCCGATCCCCGGCTGTGGATCGGCGGTGCCGACCACGCCGCCGCAGCCGGGCTGGTGCCCGACGGCCCGCCGGTGCTGGCGCTGGGTCCGGGCTCCACCCACGAGCACAAGCGCTGGCCGTCGGAGCGGTTCGCGGAGCTGGCGCGGCGCCTGACCGGCCCCGACGGCATCCTGCCCGGCGGCAGGGTCGCGGTGATCGGCTCCCCCGCGGAGCGCGCCCAGGCGGAGCCGGTGCTGGCCGCGGTCGAGCCGGACCGCCGGATCGACCTGATGAGCAACACGCCGCTGCTGGTCGCGGCGGCCTGCCTGCAGCGCTGCGCGCTGTATGTGGGCAATGACGGCGGCCAGATGCACCTGTCGGCGGCGGCCGGCGTGCCGACCGTGGGGCTGTTCGGCCCGACCCCGGCCCATCACTACCGCCCCTGGGGACCGCATGCGGACTATGCCCAGGCGCCCGAGCCGTTCGAGACCCTGTCGGCGCGGATCCCGGAGGCGATGCGCGCGGGCGTGTCGCTGATGGGCGGCCTGACGGTGGACGCGGTCGAGGCGACGGTGCGCCGGCTGTGGGACGCGGTCCGGGCCGGGCACCCGTGCCCGAGTGGCGGGCGGGCTCCCGTTGTGCTAGGAAGCGGGCGGAACGATAGTGGCAACTCCCCAGCGGCAACCCAGGACTAACGCGATGGCTATCCTGATTGAAGTGGCTCCCGGCGAGCTGATCGACAAGCTGACGATCCTGGAGATCAAGAAGGCCAACATCGGCGACCCCGCCAAGCTGCGCAACGTCGAGCACGAGTACGACGTGCTGTCGCGCGTGCTGGCGGAGCAGGTGCCGGCGAGCGCGGACCTGACGGCCCTGACCGCCGAGCTGAAGGCGATCAACGAGAGCCTGTGGAAGATCGAGGACGACATCCGCGACCTGGAGCGGGCGCGCGACTTCGGCGCCGCCTTCATCGAGCTGGCCCGCGCCGTCTACCACACCAACGACCGGCGGGCGGCGGTCAAGCGCCGGATCAACGAGCTGCTGGACAGCCCGATCCTGGAAGAGAAATCCTACGCCGCGTACTGAGCGCCGGGCGGGATCGAGCCTTGGTCAAGACCATGCCCCGACGGCCGGACCGGCCGCCCCCCGACAGCGTCGCCGTCTTCAGCTATGAGGAGATCATCGGCGACGGGCTGTACAAGCTGCCCTTCGTGCGGATGGTGCGCGCGGCCTACCCCTCGGCGCGGATCACCTGGATCACGACGCGCAAGACGGTCTATGCCGGCCGGCTCCAGTCGCTGATGGACGGGCTGATCGACGAGTTCCGCCAGGACAGCGGGATCGGCGACAGCTGGTCCGGCCTGCTGAAGCCCCTGCCCTTCCGCGAGCGGTACGGCGTGATCATCGACACCCAGACGACGCTGTGGCGCACCCTGGCGATCCGGCGGATGCCGCACGACCTGTTCGTGTCCGGCGCCCTGGGCTTCCGGCTGTCGGACGCCAAGCCGCCGCCCAGCCAGATCCGCCCGCCGCACATGGTGGACCGGCTGGCCGACCTGCTGAGGCTGGCCGCCGGCTCCGTGCCGAAGCCGGAGGTCGGCCTGCGCCTGCCCGAACCGCTGGTGGCGAAGGCCGGGGCGGCGCTTCCGCCCGGCCCGTGCTATGTCGGCCTGGCGCCCGGCGCCGGCAAGCGGGTCAAGTGCTGGCCGCTGGACCGCTTCGTCGCGGTCGCCCGGGCGCAGGTGGAACGGGGCCGGGTGCCCGTCTTCATCCTGGGACCCGACGAGCTGGAGTGGCTGCCCGGGCTGAAGGAAGCGGTCCCGGCGGCGCTGTTCCCCGAGCAGGACCGGGAGATCTGGGGCGACGAGTTCACGCCGCTGCGCACCATCGCGCTGGCGCGCCGCTTCGCCGCCGCGGTCGCCAACGACAGCGGGGTCAGCCACATGTTCGGCGCCGCCGACATACCTTTGGTTACCCTGTTCGGACCGACGCCGGCGGCCAAGTTCCAGCCGAAGGTGACCTCGGGCGGTGCGATGACGGCGCAAGAGTTCGGGGGAAGCGACATGACCGCTATTCCGGCGCAAGCCGTTATCGAAAGGCTGGACCGTCTTGCGATAAACCCGATCGATCAGGCTTCCTATTCCAAAAACTCCTGAAATCCTCCGGCGTATGCTGCATTGTGTCACGCAGACACGGTGTCAAAACGGACACGGACAAGCTGAGATCATGCCCCCCATCAACAGTGCCCCGACCATCCATCCCGTTCTGCTTTCCGGCGGCTCCGGATCGCGCCTCTGGCCGATCTCCCGCGAAAGCTATCCGAAGCAACTGCTGCCGCTGGTCGGCGAGCGGACCATGCTCCAGGACACCGTGGGCCGCGTCGCGGGCGAGGGTTTCGCGCCGCCGCTGGTGATCTGCAACGACGAGCACCGGTTCGTGATCGCGGAACAGCTCCGCCAGATCGCCGTCACGCCGTCGGCCATCGCGCTGGAGCCGACCGGCCGCAACACCGCCCCCGCGGCGGCCGTGGCGGCGCTGCTCATCGCCGAGCAGGACCCCGACGGGCTGCTTCTGCTGCTGCCGGCCGACCACGTGATCCGCGACACGGAGGCGTTCCACGCCGCCGTGGCCACCGCCGCAAGCGCCGCCGCCGCGGGCAACCTGGTCACCTTCGGCATCACGCCGACCGCGCCGGAGACCGGCTACGGCTATATCCGCCAGGGCGCGGAGCTGACCGGCCACGCGGGCGTGTTCCAGGTCGATGCCTTCGTGGAGAAGCCGGGCATCGGCAAGGCGGCCGACATGCTGGCGGCCGGCGGCCATTTCTGGAACGGCGGCATGTTCCTGTTCTCCGCAGCCAAGCTGCTGGCCGAGCTGGAGAAGTTCGAGCCCGCCATCGTCGCCGCCTGCCGCGAGGCGATCGCCAAGGGCTCGCGCGACCTGGACTTCTTCCGCCTGGACCCGGAAGCCTTCGGCAAGGCCCCGAGCATCTCCATCGACTATGCCGTGATGGAGCGGACCGACGCCGCCGTGGTGGTGCCCGCCACGATCGGCTGGACCGACGTGGGCGCCTGGTCGGCGCTGTGGGACATCGGCGCCAAGGACGAGGACGGCAACGTGTTCGTCGGCGACGTGATGACCGAGGACGCGCGCAACTGCTATGTCCGGTCCGAGGGCGTGCTGACCGCCGTGGTCGGGCTCGACGACGTGGTGGTGGTCGCGACCGACGACGCCATCCTGGTCGCCAGCCGCGACAAGGTGCAGGACATCAAGAAGGTGGTCGAGCGGCTGAAGAAGGAAGGCCGGCCGGAGGCGAAGATCCACAGCCGGGTCCACCGCCCCTGGGGCTTCTACCAGTGCCTGCACGAGGGCGAGCGCTTCCAGGTCAAGCGCCTGACGGTCAAGCCCGGCGCGACGCTGTCGCTGCAGAAGCATTATCACCGGGCGGAGCACTGGGTCGTGGTCAACGGCACCGCGCTGGTCACCCGCGACGCCGAGCAGGTGCTGCTGCGCGAGAACGAGTCGATCTACATCCCGCTGGGCGCCGTCCACCGGCTGGAGAATCCGGGCAAGGTGACGCTGAACCTGATCGAGGTGCAGTCGGGGTCGTACCTGGGCGAGGACGACATCGTCCGCCTGACCGACACTTACGGCCGGGCCTGACCTATGGCTGTCCGGCACGGTGATTGCGTACTGCTTTAAAGGCGCAGCCAAGGGCATTGACGCCCCCTTTTCGTCATAGCCGGACTTGATCCACGGCTGTCTGGCACGTTTGTTGCGTACTGCTCACAAGCCTGAACTCAAGGCGGAGCTACCCCTTTTTCGTCATGGCCGGACTTGATCCGGCCATCGTCTCACAGGTCTCACCGGGGCTCCGTGGCTGGAGATGCCCGGATCAAGTCCGGGCATGACGATAATGGGAAGATGAAGTTTCCTGAGCATCAGCTTGGGGTTGATGAGCAATCGCCGTGCCGGACAGCTGTGGACTTGATCCGGCTATCTCCCTGCACGGCAGCGCGTTCGGAGTCTGCAAGCGATGACCGGGTCAAGCCCGGTCATGACGATCAGAAGAAGGACGCTCCGCCGGAAAAGCGCTCTTCGGTTGCAGAAGCAGGGAGACCGGCATGAGGGCCGCGTGAGAGGTGGCGGCGGCCAGGGTGTCGCCGAAACGGCGGCCCTGTCCGGCGCGAGGGTCACTATGTCGGGTCACTAGCTTCGGCTTCATCCCCGGCTTCGGCGCGGAGGACGGGGGCAAGGCGGGCGCGACGGCTTCGGGGAGGTCGCGGCGGCCATCGCGGCGGTGGTCGTCGTCCTCGGCCGGGTCGAAATCGAGCCGTTCCAGGTCGGCGTCGGGATGGGGCGCCTGGGCTATGAAGTGGTGAGGGATGCGCCTGTCCTGGATGACGCCGCGCAGCTTGAGGCGAAGCTCGACCGCGCGGAAGGCCAGGGACAGGGACTTCTTCTCCATCGCCTCGGAGATGATGGCCTTGACCGTTTCGGCGGCTTCCTCCAGGTCGGCCTGGATACCGGAACTGCGGGACGCCCGGAGCTGGTCGATCCGGATGCGGATCTCCGGCTGGGACATCAGGTAGGCGCTGCGCTGCTTGGCGCCCTTGGGGGAGTAGCCGGCGCGACGCGCGGCTTCCGCCCCGCCGACATTGGCGACCATGGCTTGGCAGAACGCCTCCTGCCGCGGCGTCAGGGTGATGACCGGGACCGGGGCGGCGGAGAGGGCGGCGGAGAGGGCGGCGGAGTTGGCAGTGGCGTGAATGGTCGTCGGCATGGCGCTGGCCTTCGGCGCTGGAGGAGGCATGCCTTGTATTTTATGTTCTTCGCCAGAACATGACAAGAACAAACTCCTCCGCACCGGCCATTGATAGGACTGTCGTCCCGGCCTGCCGTCACTTGTGGATCGGATCGACCCAGGCGACGGTTTCGGGCTGCTCCACCATGGGAATGTCCAGGTTGACGACGACGGCCTCCTGGTCGCTGCGGACCAGGACGCATTCCAGGGGTTCGTCGGCGCTGGCGTTGATCTCCTGGTGGGGGACGAAGGGCGGGACATAGATGAAGTCGCCCGGCCCGGCCTCCGCCGTGTATTCCAGCGCCTCGCCCCAGCGCATGCGGGCGCGCCCGCGCACCACGTAGATGACGCTTTCCAGCTCGCCATGGTGGTGGGCGCCGGTCTTGGCGTCGGGATGGATCGTGACCGTCCCGGCCCACAGCTTCTGCGCCCCGACGCGGGCGTGGTTGATCGCGGCCGCCCGGTTCATGCCGGGGGTCTGAGGCGTGTTGGCGTCGAGCTGGTCGCCGCGCACGACGCGGACGCCGTGCTCCCGCCAGTCGGTCTTTTCCGGATCACCCATGGTTCGCTCCCGTTCAGGTAGCATAGACGTCGCGGTAGAGGCTGACGATCTCCTCCGCAGTCGGCACGCGCGGGTTGTTGGCCGGCGAGCCGGACCCCAGCGCCTGCTCCGCCATCAGGGGCAGGATCGACATGAACCGGCTCTCGTCGATGCCGTAGGCCTGTGGGGTCGGAACCTTGAGGTCGGCATTGAGGGAGATCAGGGCGCCCAGTAGGGCGATGCCGGCCTGCTCGTCGTCGGCATCCGGCGCGCAGGCCCCCATGGCGCGGGCGCAGTCGGCGTAGCGGGCCGTCGCCGTGGGGAGGGAGAAGGCGGTGACCGCCGGCAGCAGCATGGCGTTGGACAGGCCGTGCGGCACATGGAAATGGGCGCCGATCGGGCGGCTCATCCCATGGACCAGGGCGACCGAGGCGTTGCTGAAGGCGATGCCGGCCTGGTTGGCCGCCAGCATCATCCCCTCGCGCGCCTCGCGGTTGTCCGGCTCGAAGCAGGCGGTGCGCAGGTGCTTGGCGACCCGGGCCATGGCGGCCAGAGCCATGCTGTCGGAGAACGGGTTGGCCTTGCGGCTGACATAAGCCTCGATCGCGTGGGTCAGCGTGTCGATGCCGGTGTCGGCGGTCAGGCGGAAGGGACAGGTCAGCGTCAGCTCGTAATCGACGATGGCGCCCTGGGGGATCACGCCGTTGCCGGCGATCAGCATCTTCTCGTCCGTCTCGGTATCGGTGATGACGGTGAACTTGGTCACCTCCGACCCGGTCCCGGCGGTGGTCGGGATGGCGAGCAGGGGCACGCCCTCGTTGGGGATCGGGTTGGGCACCTTGTAGTCGCGCATGCGGCCGGGATTGGCGGCCAGGACGCCCATGGCCTTGGCGGTGTCGATCGGCGAGCCGCCGCCAAGCGCGATCATCCCGTCGAACCCGCCGCCGGAAAGCATGCGGGCGCCGGCATCGACCACGTCGGTGGTGGGATCGGGCACCGTGTCGGCGAACACCTCGAACGGGATGCCGGCCGCCTTCAGCGGATCGGTCAGCCGGGCGATGGCCCCGCTGTCGCGCATGAAGGGATCGGTCACGACCAGCGGGCGCCGGATGCCCAGGCGGCCCAGCATGTCGGCGACCTGGCCGATGGCGCCGCCGCCGATCAGCATCAGCTTGGGCATGGCGATGGTGGCGATCATGTCGTGCGTTCCTCCCGCGACTTTTTGTCCTGTCTGGGGGTAGTTGTACGACGGGGATCGGGGCGGGGCAACCGGCTGTCGGGATGGATGCCAGCAAGATGTGAGGTGATTCACTGCCTGTCTGAGTTCATCCCTGTTTATTTTGTAATTGCTCACGGGGTTGGCGGATCGTGAGCCGTCAGGCGACGGCGAAGGTTCCGCCAATGAGGTCGCGGATGGCGGTCCAGGCGGATTGACCTTGCCGGCGGGCCGTTCCGATCACGGAGCGATAGCCTGCGTGGATGTCCGGTCCCCAGTCGGATCGGAAGCCGTTGGTGACCTTGCGGAAGACCACGGACGGGCGGATTTCCTGCTCGCTGCCGTTGTTGGTCGGCGGCACGCGGCGGTCGGCGAGGAAGACGAAGAACTTGCCCCGCCAGGCCTTGACCAGGCGCTGCAGCTCGCGTCGGGCCGGATGGGCGGCGGGGACGCCGACCAGGGCATCGAGGTCCCGCTCGGCTTTGGCGGCGTAGGCGGCCAGCGTACTGTCCTTCAGGCCCGGTCTTCGTTTGCCGACGCGGATGGCCCAGCGTAGATGATCGCGGATCTTCGGCGCGACCACGGTGTCGCCGCAGTCGATGGCGTACTGCACGTCCCTGAGAACGTGGGCCAGGCAGACTTGGTGGACCCGTCCCAGTTCCTGCTGCCCGGCGTAGCGGTCGGAGATCCACACTTCGGGCCTATGCCCGCCCAGGATCCCGGCGGGCACCGCCCGGCCCCGGCCCGGCGCGATGGTGTGCAGCACGGCTTGCCCGGAATGGAATACCCACTGCCAGTGGGTCACGCCGTTGACCCGCGTCGTGGTCTCGTCCGAGGCGATCACCGGGGCGCCCAGGAGTTTGGCCTTGATCGCCGCGCAGGCCGTGTCGAACGCCACCCCCATGCGGCGCAACGCATTGGCGATGGCCCCCTCGGAGATCGTCAGTCCGAACAACTCCTCCAGCATCCGCGACAGCCGCTCGAAGCCGACATGATGGCTGTGGTGCAGATAGGCCAGCAGCGCCCGGATGCCCGGCCCGAAAGGGGTGCCCGGCGGCATGGCGGCGGGCGGGGCGGCCCGGTAGCGCCGCCCGCAATCGCCGCACCGGCCGCCGAACAGCTCGACCCGCGTCACCACCGGGCGGATCACCGGAAGGTCGATGTGGTCGTAGCGGTGCCGGCACCGCTGGGCGGCCTCGGGCACCGCCGTCCCGCAATGCGGACAGCACTCGGCTAGGCGGCGCTCGGTCCGGTCCGGATCGTCGGCCAGCGGGCGCGACACTCCGGGCCGCGACGGCCGCGGCTTGCGCCGGCGCTTGGCGTCCGCCTTGCGCGACGCACCGCCAGGGCCGTCCTGCGACGGCGGAATGTGCGAATTGGCCGACGTCTTCCGCGGCTTCCCGACCAGCGCTTCCAGTTCGGCGACCCGCGCCGCCAGACGCTCGATCAGTGCCGCCTGCTCGACCAGCAGGGCGTCCTTCTCAGCCTCACTCAGGCGATAGCGCGGCGGTTTCTCCATCCCGAAGTGGACTCATATTCTAGGCCGCAGCGCAACCCTTTTCGCCAACCCCGTGAGCAATTACGTTTATTTTCTACTATTCTGTATTGTAATGGTGCATGCACAAAAGTGTCCGTTTGCGCCATACCAGATAGCAGATCCGAGTGAGTACACATTACTAAGATACTTGACTCTGACTCCAAAACAACAGTAAAAATCCCGGAGTATGTTCTAAGCTTATTTATAGTTATGCAAAATAGCATGGAAATTTTCTTATATCCCAAAATATTCAGTAAATATTTTTTCAGCCATATCATTGTATTGGCTCGATTTGTACAAACTTATATCGAACTCTCCAATGCTTGACAATTTTTCACAATAGTATTCATGATTTCTTGTTAGTTTAGAACGAATTATTCGTCGAAGGCACCCAATTAGCGCATTTATCGTAGTTGGATTCAGAAAGCCGGTACCCTTACCTTTCGTTAAAACCCAGCGTTCTTGCCCGATATTTTTCTTGGCAGCAGAGAAAAACATATTCATCTCGCTGACGCAGAACTGTACATATTCCCCCAGCACAGCTTCATCCTGCTCTAATAACCTCAGCTTGTTTGGGCTGTTCCAGACTGCGAAAAATGAATCGTCTCCAGATGTCTTGATGATATGCTTCAATCCATAACTAACAATTGTTGTTGTCTTTATTTTACCCTTATCATAAAAGTATCGTTCAAAGCGATCAGCGAGTGGCCCATTCCCGTCATTAAGAGAAATTATTACCCTTTTTGCAATTGAATCCAATTCAAACGGACGCAATAGTAGACCTACCTCTTGTTTAACGTCAGATTTAGCATTTGTTTGTGTAGAATTGATTTCTAAGAAAAGATTAGCTTCAAACCTTATCTTCTCCCCGTCGGAAATACCTGGCGGATAGACAATCCCTGTAATCAGCAGATTTTGTTTCCGGCGCAATTTTGCTACGCGTTCCTCATCTTCTCCTCCTTCATAGTAAGAAAAAACTCGATGCTGCCCGTCAATGATACCAATCGAATTGAAGCCCGATGGAAGCTGAAGCTTACCAGAGGTTGTTTTCTTGATTTCAGAAGCGTTAAGAGTATTACCAGCGTTGTCTAAGAACTTTGTATCAGAAGGTAAGGTGACAACAATGTTGTTTACAAATACACGTCCCACATCTTTTAGATATTGCCGAATAGAACAGATTTTTTTCTTGTCTATCATTCTTTGATAAGAAGTAAATCCTGAACGCCAGCCATGTCGTCTCAACACGTATGCTCTTTCGAGAATAGTAATTGGAGCAGCGTAAAAGGATACAACCTTGTAGCCTTCAGCAAAATTAGAGTAGCCCTCCGGCAACACCGAAACGTCTAAATTTATTGGGTTGTCACTAATAGACCGAATCGAATTCTGGCCGACTTGTTGCGCGCGGAATCCTAGAAATTCAAGCAATTCAAACCGTGCTGAACGATGAACCGTATCAGCAACGTTAGTAAAATACCTAACTATGTTCCAATCAAGATACACAAACCTCGGAAACTCTTTTTTGATTTCTTGACTAACTTCATGGTATGAACTGTATACGATTGCAATATAATAATGATCTGGATAATAATCTGACGTATTAAGTTTTTCGTTACCATCAACTTTTTCATTAACAAATTTGATGAACTCGCCTTGGTTATCTAATATTTTACCGAATACGGTTGTTTTTCCCTTTATATGTTTCGAGACGTTTACTTCGATCGTGTACTCACATATGACTAGGATATTTTCATAAAGGAACACATCGTCAAAATCTGACGCGCTATCCAAGAAACGGAATTGCTTCTTAGATAAGGTTGTCAACCTAACAAACCCGCTTTGTTCAAAAATCGTTCGGACGAATTTAAAGTGGCGTCTTTGGATAAGCCCACGCTCACGATCTGCAAGTGACGGTATTTTCTTTGCCTTGATCCGACCAGATCGAGAGGCTCCACTTCCACGCCTTTCTTTCTCATTGGACATTTACTGTTTCCACTCTTCCGGAATGCGCGCGAGTTTTTCAGTTAAGGTGGGCTGCCAGATTGGCTGTCCAAGTTGACGCATCGCCAGCTTTCCGCAATGCAATTGGTTAAGGCGATCTTGGGCGATCCTTAGGAAATTTTCGTCTTTATCGATACCAATTCCGTTTCTCTGGTGTTTGACTGCAGCAAGAACTGTTGCACCAGTGCCAACAAACGGATCAAGAACTACATTGTTTTTCTCAGTGAGGGCAAGCACACAACGTTCTACTAGTTCAATTGGAAATTGACAAGGATGAACTGTTTTCTCAGGATGATTATGCTTGACATTGGGAATATCCCAAACCGGATTGTCAATGAAATCGCGCTCTGCAGAGAACTCCCAGTAATCCGACGGGTTTTTCCCTAAAGGGTTTCCACTGGGAGAACCCGCTTTTGTAGTCTTTGCTTTTGCATGACGCTTTCCAGGGTAGATTTGGGGTACGCGCACAGGATCTAAGTTGAACTTATAATTATCGCTTTTAGTAAACCATAGTATCGTTTCATAACGCCCAGAAAAGCGTCGGTCAGCATTATGGCCAAAATTATACCTCCAAATGATGCGGTTTCGGAGTTTTAGTCCGTGTTTTTTGAAACTATTATAGAAAACAACATCTAGAGGAACGATTTCTCCATTGTTTACATATGTCCCCACTTGCCAACAGATGCTACCATCTGGCGTAACACATCGAGCCACAGCCTCAATTATTTCGTTCTGCCACTCTAGATATTGAGGCATGGTTAATGGATCTTTTTTTTCATAAACCTTACCTATGTTGTAGGGAGGCGACGATACAACCAAATTTATTGTTTCGTGAGGCAAATTCCTTAGCTGGCAAAGCGCATCTCCCTGTAAAAACCTACCGATGGCCACACTACCAAGTTCGTCAATCATGCTATCCAACCGACCAAACTCCTCCAAACCACATATAATTTAAACTTTCCACTTTTTTGCTAAACTTTATACGGCATCTCAACTAAAAAATTGTTAGTGCGTCATTTTACCGCGAAGTAGATTGCCATAATACGAGGCACTGTACCATAAGTTGATAAAACCTCGCTCAAGCAAGCACAGCACAATAGAGCTTGCGGGCCAGTTTGGAAATAGCCGGCCGAACCTCCCGCAACGGTTGACCAATATTCAATCTATAATTGTATACTCGGTGGAGTTGAGAGAAGCTGTCCCGACAAAACCGAGTCTTCTGTTCATTGGGCCATTGCAAGGTCTTCTGTTCATTGGGCCATTGCAAGCTTGCCGCCCTTGAAAATCATAGTAAAGCATGATCGCGCCGTCCCCTTCGAAGGGATGTCCCGATAAGCAGAACATGGGCAGACAGTTTTTGACTGGATCAGCAATGGCGCAGGCAACACAAAAGCCGGGTGACCGGAAGTGCGAAGTCCGCTTCACCAGCAATGCGCTTCACGCCTTGAGGCTGAGGAACATCAGCGAGGCGGATGTGCTGCAGGCCCTGTCGGAGGGTTCCGTAAGTCGGGTGGACGACAAGAGCGGCCATACGGTTCTCCGCATGGGTGATGTTCGTATCGTAACCCAAGGTGATGGCGCTTCGATAACCGTGCTTACGGCGATGCGCACGAGCGAATTTCCCAATCATGCCGAATAGGCTTTTGATCGAGACGAGACTTGATTCTGCCCGCGCAGAAAAAGAGTTAGATGAATACAAGACTTGGCTCAACCAGAATGCCGAGTTTCCGGAGAACAGGGTTGTCACGAAATTGAAGGCGCGCAAGGATCTTTGCTTGTTGATACAACTCGCGGCTGGAAAGGGACAGCCGGACCGGTATAAGTACGAGTTTATGCTTCAGGGTGCCTTTCGAGCCGACCTCGTGGTGGGGTCGTCAAAGTCCAAGCATTTCGTGCTGGTCGAATTCGAGGGCGGATCGCCCAACAGCATCTTCAATCGGAAAAAGGGTTCCGCCCAACTCAAGGATTGGGGAGGTGAGCTTCAGCACGCCTTCAGCCAGGTGTCCGATTGGAGTTGGGCCAAGAACGACAATCAGCACAGTGTTTTGTACAAGAATGCTTTCGGGTCGGACCCTATTTCAGAGACCTATCAGATAGTTTGCGGGCAGCGCAGCTTCCTGGGGCCGACCGACAGCTTTCGGCTGTGCGGGCGAAGCGAGAAGATGACGATAGAGTTGTGCCCGATCAGGTCGATCCGCCCAGGGCAGCCGAACCGATGCGTTGCGCCATGGGCGCAACCTACGATCGACGGAACGCATTACCTCTGCCCTGCATCGAACCGTAGGTTGCGCCCATGGCGCAACACAGCGCATCGCGGTGAGCAAAACGGCAGGCTGCTTGGACCGAAGCGGTTCAACCTGATCGGAAACCGCTCTATCCGCGTACCCGATTCGATTCTGGACGTATGACGACCTGTACACGGAGAGATTTGCGGCACTCGACGTCTGGCGAGCCATCCGAGCCGAGAATTCCGCAGCCCGGGATAGTGGATCGGCGGAGAAAGCCTCCTGAGGGCGACGAGTCAAAGGCGGCGGTCCTCGGCGTGTCGGTATCGTCCCAGCAGGTCGCACGTGGATGCGTGGGTCAAGCCAGCGCATGACGAAGGGGAAGGCACATCATGACGAAGGGGAAGGCACATATAGCCATGAAAACGGTCTCCCGGTCGCCGGGGCAATCCGGCTTCAGGGATTTCGCGATCCACGATCGGATCTTGGAATCCTTCGTGGGGTCGGGAAATTTCCGCAGAGGCCGTGGCCTATGACTGCCCGGTGCCCTGGCGGACGATCCTTTCGGCGTTCTGGAGGGTCATGATGCATTGCCCGCGGTTCGACTCCGCGTGGTAGCTCTGGGCCTCCTGGAGCAGCCTTGCCACCCGCTGGCGGTCCGCCGGTGGAAGGCTTCGGGCGTCCTGGTCGAGCCCGACCCAGGCCGTTGGCTCGCACGACCCGATGGACTGGAACCTGCTTGGCGGCTCCGCGTTCCGGGTCGCGGTGGTCTGAACGGAGTTCTCCTGCGCGCAGGCGCCCAGAAGGACCAATAGCGCGGCGGTCTTGACGAAGACTCTCATATCCTGGATCTCCCCTGATACACGGGGCGCTCAACAGGGTTTTTCGGGTTTCCTCACAGCATCATTCCTCCCGGAACGCAGTGCGGAAAGTGTCCCGGACCGGCTGAAGCAGATATTGCAGCAGGGTCCGCTCGCCGGTCACGATCAGGGTCTCGGCCGGCATGCCGGGCTGAAGGCGGAGGTCGCCCAGCTTCTCCAACTGGTCCGGGGCGGCGGCGACCCGGGCCGTGTAATAGAATTCCCCGGTGCGCTCGTCCTTCAGGGCGTCGGCGGAGACGCGGATCACCCGCGCGTCGATCTGGGGCGTCGTGCGCATCTTGAAGGCCGACAGGACGACCTTCGCCGGCAGCCCGGCATGCACCACGTCGATGTCGCGCGGCCGCACCCTGGCCTCCACCACCAGCCGGTCGTCGAGGGGCACCAGGTCGAGCACCGGCCCGCCCGGCGGCACCACGGCGCCAGGGGCGAAATAGCGCGGATTGAGCACGGTCCCGGCTTCGGGGGCGATGAGGTCGCGGCGCCCTTGGCGGACCCGGGCGGCGGCCAGCTTCTCCCGCACCTCCGCCAGCCGCATCTGGACCTCGCGCAGCTCGGCCGTCACCTCGTTCCGCCGGTCCGCGCGCAGGGACAGGATCTCCATCTCGGCCTGGGCGATCGCTTCGCGGGCCTGGGCGATCCTGTTGGCGAACTCGCCCTGCTCGCCGTCCAGGTCGGCCGCCTGCCGCTGCAGGGCGAGCAGGCGCGGCTTGCGCTCCAGCCCCTTCGCGAACAGCTCCCGCACCCCGACCAGCTCCTCCCCGATCAGGTCGAGCTGGCGCCGTCCCGCCGCCAGCTGGGCCTCGAAGGCGCTGATCTGAGACCGGTACTGGGCGATCCGCTGGCGGGTCACCTCGGTGCGGCTGTCCAGGGAGGCGCGGTAGCTCTCGAAGATGCGTTCCTGCCCGGACAGGATCTCGGCCATGCCGGCGTCGGCGCGCAGCGCCGCGAGGTCCGCCGGGAAGACCAGCGAGTCGGCGCCGTCGCGCTCGGCCAGCAGCCGCGCCTCCTGGGCGGCATGGGCGCGGCGCTGGTCCTCCAGCAGGGTCACGGTGGAGCGGGTCTCCAGGTCGTCCAGGCGCATCAGCACCTGCCCGGCCTCGACCCGGTCGCCGTCGCGCACCAGGATCTCGGCGACGATGCCGCCGTCCAGGTGCTGGATGGTCTTGCGGTTCGTGTCGGCCACGACGATCCCGCCGGCGACCGCGGCGCTCGACAGGGGCGCCAGGGAGGCCCATGCCCCGAAGCCGCCGAACCCGACGACGGCCAGCGCGGCGCCGGCCAGCAGGGCGCGCCGGACCGGCGGAAGGTCCGGGACTGCCGGGAAGACGGCCGGGGGGACCACGGGGAAAGGATCGTTGGCGGGAACGGATGCGGTCATGGCGGTATCCTCGGTTTGCCGCGCGGGGCGGCCTGGGTCCGGTCTGTGGAAGCGCGGGACGGGGCCGGTCGGCCAGTGGTCCCGCACAATGATCTTGATGGGTTCTGCGGAGCGGAGTGGCGTAGGTCGGCCTTCGCCCGTCAGGGCGAACGCCGACACCCTGCGTCAAGGCTCCGGCCACGCCGTCGCCGTCGGCCTTCGGCCGAGGCCGACCTACGGCAAATCGATCGAAACCACTGTGCAGGGCCGGCTAGACGGCGTGGACCTGCCGCTGCTTCAGGTGGTCGATCACCGCGGCGCGCGGGCCGAACAGCTGGAGGCGTCCTTCGGCGAGCACGAGGATGCGTTCCGTCTGGGCCAGCGTGCTGGGCCGGTGGCCGATCACGACCACGGTGGCGCCGCCGCGCTTCAGGGCGGCGATCGCCCGGGTCAGGGCCTCGTCCCCCTCCACGTCCAGGCTGGCGTTCGGCTCGTCGAGCACGACCAGCCGGGGATCGCCGTAGAGGGCGCGGGCCAGGCCGATCCGCTGGCGCTGGCCGCCCGACAGCATCGCGCCGCCGTCGCCGATCTCCGTGTCGTAGCCCTTGGGCAGCCTCAGGATCATGTCGTGGCAGTCAGCGAGCCGGGCGGCGGCCACCACCGCTTCCGGGTCGGGCGCATGCAGGCGGGCGATGTTGTCGGCCACGGTGCCGGCGAACAGCTCGATATCCTGGGGCAGGTAGCCGACATGGCGCCCGATGTCGTCGCGCCGCCAGGCGAAGATCTCGGCGCCGTCCAGCCGGACGCTGCCGGCCGTCGCCGGATGCAGGCCGACCAGCAGGCGGGCCAGGGTGGACTTGCCGGCGGCCGAGGCGCCGATCACCGCCACCGCCTCGCCCGGCCGCGCGTCGAAGCTCACCCCGGACAGGACGGGGCGGTCGGCGCCCGGCGGACGGAACGCCAAGTCCTCGACGGTCAGATGGCCCTTCGGCGCGGGCAGCGGCAGGCCGCGGGGCCGGCGCCGGGGCCGGCCGAAGAAGGTGTCAAGGCGCCGCCGCGCGGCCCGGGCGTTGGATACCTGCTTCCAGCCGCCGATCGCCAGCTCGACCGGCTGGAGCGCGCGGCTCAGGATGATCGATGCCGCGATCATGGCCCCGCCGGTCAGCTCGTGGCGGACGACCAGCCAGGCGCCCAGCGCCAGGATGCCGACCTGGACCATCTGGCGCAGGAACTTGGTGACGTTGAGCAGCAGGGCGCCGGTGCGCGCCGCGGCGGCCTGGTTGGCCAGGGCTTCCCCATGGTCCCGGTCCCAGCGCCGCAGGATGCCGGGCATCAGGTCCATGGCCTCGACCGCCTCGGCATTGCGCAGGGCGGATTCCGCCGTGCGCATCGCCCGGCGGCCCGCGGTGCCGGCCGCCGCCAGCGGCCTGGCGGTCAGGGCGTTGTTGGCGAGCGCCAGGGCCAGCAGCGCCGCCGCCGACGCCACCGCCATGTGGCCCAGGACGGGGTGCAGCAGGTAGATCGCGGCGATGTAGACAGGGACCCAGGGCGCGTCGAACAGGAAGGTCACGCCGCCGGAGAAGAACCCCCGCAGCGCCTCCAGGTCGCGGAGCGCGTCGGCGCGCTCGTTCCGGCCGGCCAGGACGCCGTCGATCGAGCGTTCCAGCGCCGCGGCGCCGAGCCGGCGCTCCAGCCACTCGCCCAGGCCGGACAGGACCCGGGACCGGACATAGTCGAGGCCGCTCATCAGGGCCAGCGCGCCGCCCGCGGCGAGCGTCAGGAAAACCAGGGTGGCGAGGCTGCCGGAGGCGAGGACCCGGTCGAAGACCTGCATCATGTAGAGCGACGAGGTCAGCATCAGGATGTTGATCAGCAGGCTGAACCCGGCGATCCACAGCAGGGGCCGGCGGCACCGCGCGAGGGCGCCGGCCAGCGCGCCGGCCGGCGCAGCGGCCAACTCACCGGCCGGCGGCCCGGCCGGGGGGGCTTCATGTGTCATGGTCAGGCGCTCCAGCGGAGATGTCCCGGACGGGACCGGACCCGGAGATCTTCCAGGCCCGGCAGTCTTTCCCGTTTCCCGTTCGGGCGGGGATCAGGCGATCCAGTGGATGGTGTCGATCCCCTTCTGGAAGTCCGTGATCACGTCGTACTTGTCCACGTAGAAATGGTCGGCGCCGCTGCCGCCGGTCAGCGTGTCCTTGCCCGCGCCGCCGTAGATCTTGTCGTCGCCGTGCCCGCCGCTGATATGGTCGTCGCCCGCGCCGCCCTTCAGGATGTCGTCCTTCGAGCCGCCGGTGAGCCAGTCGTGGCCGTGCCCGCCGTCGGCCGTGACCTTGATGTGGGCGTGGGAGGCGTCCAGCCTGTCGTTGCCCGAGCCGCCGCTGAAGACGGCTTCCTTCAGGCTGGTCCCGGCCATGTTGCCGATCTTCAGCTTGTCGTCGCCGCCGCCGCCGTTGACCTCCAGCTTCTCGATGTTCTTGTCGGTCAGCTTGAACGGCACCAGGTTGACGCGGTCGAACACGAAGCCGGAGCCGTTGGCCTTGACCACGAACTCGTCGCCGGCGGCGTTGGCGCCGTTGACCACCTGGGTGTCGTAGCCGGAGCCGCCGTCGTTGAAGTCGGACCCGTCGCCGTTGTTCCAGACGATGGTGTCGTTGCCGTGGCCGCCATTGTGCTTGTCGGTGCCCCGGCCGCCGACCAGCACGTCGTTGCCGCCGTCGCCGTTCAGCACGTCGTCGGCGGAGCCGCCGAGCATCGTGTCGTTGCCCGAGCCGCCGTTCGCCTTGACGGGGATGTTGGTGGCGCTGGCATCCAGGAAATCGTCGCCGTGGCCGCCGTTGAACAGGACCTCCTTGAGGCTGGTACCGGTCATGTCGCCGATCTTCAGCGTGTCGTGGCCGCCGCCGCCGTTCACTTCCAGCTTCTCGATGTTCTTGTCGGTCAGCTTGAAGGGCACCAGGTTGACGCGGTCGAACACGAAGCCGGAGTCGTTGGCCTTGACCACGAACTGGTCGCCGTCGGTGACCGAGCCGTTGACGATCTGGGTGTCGTAGCCCGAGCCGCCGTCGTTGAAGTCGGACCCGTCGCCGTTGTTCCAGACGATCTTGTCGTTGCCGTGGCCGCCATTGTGCTTGTCGGTGCCCCGGTTGCCGATCAGGGTGTCGTTGCCGCCCTTGCCGTTCAGGATGTCTTCGCCGTCCAGGCCGACGATGACGTCGTTGCCGTTGGTGCCGTCGAGGATGTCGTTGCCGTTGGTGGGATTGGCCATGTGTGGTCCCCTTGGTACAGGCCCGCGTCGGGGCCGGTGTTGAAATCTGGGGCGCCTGGCTCGGGCCTCTTCCGGCCGGTCCAGGATCCCGGTTCCCGCAATCTCGATCCGGAGCGTTGCGGACGGCCAAAGTGATAGCCCAAGGATTTGTCCTGGATATTTCAGGAGACCGGGATTTATGTTTCAATTGTATCGGCGAACACTGGAACATCTCTCGAAAGATATCGGATATGTTCCGTGGCGCAGGCCGGTATTCCTTCAGGGCTCGTGGTCCCCGGTACCCGGTCCCGCACCGCCGCCGGCCGCGGCAGAAGCGTTAATCCGGGCGGACCGCGCAAGGTCGGGGGCCGGCGCCTGTTGGCCGACCCGGAGCGCGGAAGCCAGATCCGAGGAGGGATGTCGATGACTGCTTATCGGGAGAACCGGGAGACCCGGCCGGTGCCGTGGCGGCACGCCGACGGGACGGGCGAGCGGCTGGCCCGGGGGCTGGGCTGGTTCAGCCTGGCGCTGGGGATGGCGCAGATCGCGGCACCCGCGGGGATGGCGCGGCTGATCGGGGTGCCCGACGGGGAGGAGAGCCTGGCGGCGATGCGGGCGGTCGGTGTGCGGGAGATCGCCAGCGAGATCGGCATCCTGGCGACCCGCCGGCCGGCCCGCGCCGATTGGGTCTGGGCCCGGGTCGGCGGCGACGCGATCGACCTGGCGCTGCTGGGCAGGGCCTGGGCCTCGGACCGCTCCGACGCGGAAAGGGTGGCCGCGGCCACCGCGGCGGTGGCGGGCGTCATGGCCCTGGACCTGCTGTGCGGCCGCCGCCTGGACGATCCGGACGGCCGCCGCCGATAGGCCGCGCGGGCGGGAGCGGCCCCCGCCCTACTCCAGCGCGCCCAGCGAGGGCATCTTCGCGCGCGCCTCGCCGACGGCGTCGAACAGCGTCCTGGTCAGGCCGCTGGCGTTGCCCAGCGCCGGGCTGCGGGCGGTCAGGGCATAGCGCGAGCGGGCGTCGTCCAGGCCGGCCAGGCCCTCGTAGCTCGGGTTCCGCACGATGTTGGCGACGTCGTACCGGCTGACCGGCACGTCGAATTTCTGCGGGAAGGTCGGCAGGCCGTTGCGCTCGTACTGCTTGAACAGCCCCGCCCACAGCTGCGGGCCGACGCTGAAGCTGCCCACGTTGCCGTCGTTCCAGGCATACATCATGGGGGTGGGCGCGGTGTGGATGACCAGGTTGTCGCTGATCGTGATCTGCTGGTTGCCGCTCCGCCCGCCGGCGGCGTTGTTGCCGTAGGTCAGGCGGAAGGCGGTGTAGGGCGAGGCGCCGACGATGGTGTTGTGATAGATCGCGCCGCGCACCACGCCCCGGACCTCGATGGCGGAATCGTCGTAGTCGGCGATGATGTTGTTGCGCGCGATCTGGTCCACGCCTTCCTGCGAGGCGAAATCCGGGTCGAAATACTGCCCGCCGCTGTTGCCGCCCAGCATGAGCGCCGAATTGCCCCGGATGCCGCTGATCAGGTTGCCCTCGATCAGGACCTGGGAGGAGCCGCCCTTGAAGAAGATGCCGGAATTGCCCTGGGTCGGGTTGTGGATCCAGTTGTTCCGGACCACGGCGGTGCGCACGCCGACACCGTCCACGACGGCGTTGTTGATCGGCTGCTGAAGGTCGGAGTCCTCGATATAGACGTTCTCGACGTCGGCCCTGATCTGGTTGTTCCGGTTGATCTTGATCGCCGCGCCGGCACCCGTCTTCAGCGAATGGATCTTCATGCCGCGCACGATGATGTTGCGGATCGATCCCTGCCACGGGGAGATATGGATGTTGTCGCCCAGGCCGTTGACGATCTCCAGCCCCTCGACCACGATGTTGGACGCGGTGATCTGGAACGACCCCGTGTTGTTCAGGTCGAGCGTCGGCGTCGCCCCCGCCGCGGCGCGCACGGTGATCCACTGCGACGGCGTGCCGGAGTTGAGGATGACGAAGCCCCTCGAGGCCTTGTGGACTCCCTCGTGGATCTCGACCACGTCGCCGGGCTTGGCGCGGTTCAGCGCGTCCTGGAGCGACTGCCCGCTGCGGACCGGGATGGTTCTGGCCCCGGTGCCCTGGGGTTCCGGCGTCCGGAACCAGGCGGGGTCCACGGTGTTGGCCTGTGCTTGGGCCTGAGCCTGTGTTTGCGCCTGCGTCTGGGCCCATGCGGGACCGGCGGCCTGGATGGCGCAGGTCATCGACGCGGCGGCGACAAGCAGCGTAAGGCGGGATCTGGTTTTCATGGAATGGCGCCTGCACCCTCGATCAGCGGTGCCCGGGTTCTAAGCAGTTTTGTGGAGCATTAATGGGTCATTTCGCTATTACAAGTTTCGTCCCGGATAGGACAAAATAGGGCAGCAAAGGGCGAAAACGGCATGACCCTGGAATTGCCTTTCCGGACAAGGACTTCGTTGCGCGACGATATCGAGCGTCTGGGCATCCGCCCCGGCGACGCCGTCATGGTCCACGCCGCCATGAGCCGCGTCGGGCGGCTGCTGAACGGCCCCGACGCGCTGATCGGCGCCTTGCTCGACGCGGTCGGCGGCGCGGGCGGCCCGGGCGGAACCATCCTCGCCTATACCGATTGGGACGCCCGGTACGACGAATTGCTGGACCGGGACGGCCGCGTCCCCAGGGCTTGGCGCCCCCACGTGCCCCCCTTCGACCCCCTGGCCTCGCGGGCGGCGCGGGACAACGGCATCCTGGCGGAGTTCGTCCGGACCTATCCCGGCAGCCGGCGGAGCGGCAACCCCGGGGCATCCGTCGCCGCCGTCGGCGCGCGGACTGCGTGGTTCACCGCCGACCATCCGCTCGACTACGGCTACGGCGAGGGATCGCCCCTGGCGAAGCTGGTCGCCGCGCGCGGCAAGGTGCTGATGGTCGGAGCACCTCTGGACACCATGACCCTGCTGCACCATGCCGAGCATCTGGCGCGCCTCCCGGGCAAGCGCGTCCGCCGGCAGGAGGTCCCGTTCGCCACCCCGGCCGGGACCGTGTGGCGCATGGTGGAGGAGTTCGAAACCGCCGATCCGGTCGTCCCCGGCCTGAAGGAGGATTACTTCGGCACCGTCGTGGAGGAGTTCCTGGCGGCCGGCCGGGGTGCCCGGGGGCTGGTCGGGGACGCGCCCGCGGCGCTGGTGGACGCGGCGGCGATCACGGATTTCGCGGTCGGGTGGCTGGAGCGGCGGGTCGGCTGAGGGGGCGGCGAATGTCGCGGGCGCTCATCATTCATTTTCCGTCAGGGAATCCAGGAGTGAGATCAGCGGCGGAAGCTCCTCGGTCACAGTTCTCCAGACGATATTACGGTCGACGTCGAAATACGCGTGGACCAATCGGTTCCGCATGGCGACGATCGATGCCCATGGTACGGCGGGAGCTGCGGCGCGTGTTTCAGGGGAGACCCGCGAGGCGGCCTCCCCGACAACCTCGACGGCACGGAGCAAGGCGAACAATAGCATCTCGTCGTTGTCGAGATCCTCGCGCCGGCGCCCGGTGACGAAGCGCAAGGCCGTGTTCGCCGCCTCGATCATGTGCAGGATGCGGATCCTATCCTCCGGCGGCATACTGCACCTCGGCCGCCTGCACCACGGCGTTGCGGAAATGGTGGCTCAGCTCCTCAGGGGTGCGGAGGTCCACGGGCCGCCCATCCGCCAGGGCGGAAAGCCGGGCCTGGAGTTCGCCCAGCGCCAGATAGCCCGGTTCCCGCCCTGGCGCGAATTCCACCAGCAAATCGATGTCGCTGTCCGGCCGCGCGGTCCCTTTCAGGGTGGAGCCGAACAGGGAAAGCCGGCGGACATGGAAGCGTCGGCACAGCGCCTCAAGGGCGGCGCGGTCGGAAAACAGGCGGCCCGGCACAGCATCTCCTCCTCTTTCCCGGAGCAATCCGCCCGGTGACCGATAGCCCATTTTGCAACGAGCCCGGCTTCCTCTGCTCGGTGGACGAGAGCGGACTGGCTCATCCGACGAGTTCCCATCTCGGCACCCACGGCAAAACGCGCACCCGGAGAATACACTTTCCCGACGCTCATGGCTGCGGCCACGACGGGCGGCCTGACGGGCACTGTATATGACACCTCGATATGGCACCACTTCACATGCTGTCGCTTCACCCGCCGGTCGCTCCCGTAGACGATGCCCTGCATCGCGTTCAGTATGGGCTGCGGCGGCGCCTTGCCCCTTCGTGGTGCCATTCCTGTTCCTGCCCTGGTATCGCCGGATCGGGTCCGGAGCGCCGTTTACCGGATCGGCGGCTTTTGGTCTGATGGAACACTTCTTCGAAGACACCGTCGAGGTCGCTTCAGGTTCTCGGCAGCGCGGTACAATGGGTATCCGAGCAGAGGTGGAGAGGCGGGAACCGGCTTCGAGCATTCGCCGCTTGGCAAGGCGGGGCTCAGCGGCCAGTCTCTGGTCTTCCTCGTTGACGCATCCGCCGATGTTCCGTATCTTCCGTAAGATTTAGGAGATAGCCTATGTCCCACTCCGTCACTGCGGGCGATGTCCAGAAGAACTTCGGCCGTTATCAGGATCAGGCGCTGGTCGAACCGGTGATCGTGACCAAGTACGGCCGTCCCAGCGTGGTGATCCTGTCGGCCGGCGAATACGAACGCCTGAGGCGGCTCGACCGACAGGCACTGGCGGTCGCCGAACTCAGTGAAGACGATATCGCGGCGATCGAAACGGCGCGCATTCCGGACGAGCACCGGTACCGCAGCGACGACCTGCCGTGATCTCCCGTCCGTGAACGCATAGATGCCGCTGCCGGCTCCAGCGCCCGGTCTCGTCATCCGCTACGCCTATCTTTGGCGGCACGAGCACCATCGCGGTCAGGAGGAAGGAGTGAAGAACCGCCCCTGCGCCATCGTGCTGACGGCGCGGCAACAGGATGGCGACCTGGTGGTGACGGTGGTCCCGGTCACGCATCGGCCGCCGACCGATTCTGCCACCGCCGTGCTTCTGCCGATGAAGGTCAAACGGCACCTTGGTCTCGATGCCGAGGCGTCATGGATCATCGCCGACGAGGTGAACCGCTTCGTCTGGCCAGGACCGGACCTGCGTCCAGTCTCGCCGGCCCGTCCCGACCGCTTCGACTACGGATTCCTGCCGGAGGATGTGTTCGAGACGCTGCGCCGCAGGATCGTCGAAATCCACCGTTCACGGCGCCTGACCATCATTGTGCGTTCAACCTGAACCGGTCCTTGTCGGGGGGCTAACGCTTGCAGCTTCAATAATGTGAGCTTGATCATCGGGTGAATGGCTGAAGCTGGCCGACGCGGCGGCGGTGCTGAACGACGACTTCACGATGAGCGCCGGCCTGACTCAGGAGAAGCCGGCCTGGAAGGTTATGGCTGTAAGCGTCACGTGGGCATCAAGCGGCGGATACAGTTCGAACGCACTCGGCTCGCGTGGGAAGTTCCAGAGCCGGAATATGCACCATTCCAAACGACGCTCGTCAGCGACAGCCAGTTCGTTCCGGGTCAGGCCCTCCGGTCGGCTGCGCCCTTCCCTACGGGCCTGACCCGGAACTGGTGCTCCTACACCACTGCCTGGGACACGATCACAGTTTCCGGGATTATGGCGCGATATCCGCTCCGCCCGTCAATGGTTCGCCGTTGTCCATGTCAAATCGCCCACAGCCGCGTTGTGATATGGGGCTAAATGAGGGGATGAAACCTGATCCGCTCAAAAACTCGTTTCGAAACAGCGGCTTACCCAATGCGAATGGCGGATGGGGTGGGATTCGAACCCACGGTGAGCTTGCACCCACGGCGGTTTTCAAGACCGCTGCCTTAAACCGCTCGGCCACCCATCCGGCAGGGGTTGAGTAGCCCAGGTGGCGGGCGGGTTCAAGTGCGGCTTGGAGGGCGGGGGTCCGGGCGAACGGGCGGACGAAAAAAAGGCCCCGCAGCGGATGACGCGCGGGGCCCAAGTCTTAGGGAGGAAACGCAACCATGTGCGTGATCCCAGTTCTAGGTTAGAATCCTTTCAATTTCGTTAACCATAAACCGCCCATGGATTTTTTCCGCTCATGCCGGCGGCAGGAAGTCCTCGCGCAGTGGGGTGAAGACGTCCAGCAGGATGCCGGGTTCGATGTTGACGGCGCCGTGCAGGGCGTCGGAGGGCACGACGAAGCTGTCGCCGGCCGACAGGCGCTCGGTGCGGCCGGCGATGGTGATGTCGAAGACGCCGCTTTCCACCAGGCTGCACTGGGTATGGGGGTGGCGGTGCGGGGTGCCGACGGCGCCGGCTTCGAAGGCGACCCGGGCCATCATGATCGTCTCGTCATAGCACAGGATCTTCCGGCGAAGCCCTTCGCCGACAGTCTCCCAGCCGATCTCGGCGTCCTTCAGGAAGACGTCGCTGCCGCGCCTCGCGTCCTGGTTCGATCCGGTTTCCATGTCCCTCGCTCCTCTCTTGTCCATCTCTTGTCCATCGCAGACCTCAGCGGACCAGCCAGCCGCCGTCCACCGGCAGCACCACGCCGTGGACATAGTCCGACGCCGGGGAGGCCAGGAAGACCGCGGCGCCGCCCAGGTCCTCCGGCTTGCCCCAGCGGCCGGCGGGGATTCGGCCCAGGATGTCGGCGCTGCGCTTGGGGTCCTCGCGGAGCGCCTGGGTGTTGTTGGTGACGAAATAGCCCGGCGCCAGCGCGTTCACGTTGATCCCGCGCGCCGCCCATTCGCAGGCCAGCAGCCGGGTCAGGCCGGCCAGCCCGCTCTTGGACGCCGTGTAGGACGGGATCCGGATGCCGCCCTGGAAGGACAGCATCGACGCGATGTTGATGATCTTGCCTGGCCGCCCGGCCTCCAGCAGCCGGCGGGCGAAGGCCTGGGACAGGAAGAAGGCGGACTTCAGGTTGACGTCCATGACGGCGTCCCAGTCCTCCTCGGTGAACTCGATCGCGTCGGCCCGGCGGATGATCCCGGCATTGTTGACCAGGATGTCGGCCCGGCCGCTCCAGCCCACGGTCCGCTCCACGATGCCGGCCAGCGGCTCGGTGGAGCCCAGGTCGGCCCGGATCTCCAGGAACGGCGCTCCGGTCCCGGCGACCAGGCCGGCCGTCTCGTCCATGGACGAGCGGCCGACCGCGGCGATGCCGGCGCCGGCCCGGGCCAGCGCCACCGCGATCCCCTGGCCGATGCCGGTGTTCGCCCCGGTCACGATCGCCGTCAGCCCGGCAAGGTCGAACGGGGTTCCGGGCGAAGTTCCGGGCGAAGTCCCCAAGGATGTCATGGCGTCCCCTCCCTCAGCGCAGCTCGGTCATGGGCACCATGTCCATGTCGGTGAAGTCCTGGTTGTCGCCGGCCATGGCCCAGATGAAGGTGTAGTTGCTGGTGCCGACGCCGCTGTGGATCGACCAGCCCGGCGACAGCACGGCCTGCTCGTTGGCGATCACCATGTGCCGGGTCTCGGTCGGCTCGCCCATGAAGTGGAAGACGCGCCCGTCCTGCGGCAGGTCGAAGTACAGATAGACCTCGGACCGCCGGTCGTGGGTGTGGCACGGCATGGTGTTCCACATGTTGTTCGGCTTCAGCACCGTCATGCCCAGCACCAGCTGGCAGGACCGGCAGACCTCGGGGTGGATCATCTGGTAGATGGTCCGGTCGTTGGACTGGGCGATGTCGCCCAGGGTCACCTTGCGAGCCTGCTCCAGCGAGATCTTCATGGTCTCGTGCCGGGCGTGGGCCGGCGCGCTGACCAGGTAGAACTTGGCGGGGTTGGCGGCGTCGGCGCTCTCGAACCGCACGTCCGCGCTGCCCATGGCGACGTAGAGCCCGTCGCGCGGGGCCAGATCGAAGGCGGTGCCGTCCACCACGACCCGCCCGGCGCCGCCCACGTTGACGACGCCCAGCTCGCGGCGCTTCAGGAAGGTGTCGGAGCCGATCTCCTTGGAGGACTCCAGCGTCAGCGGGCCGGCCACCGGGGTGGCGCCGCCGACCACCAGCCGGTCGATGTGGCTGTAGGTCAGGGCGATCTCGTCGGCCTCGAACAGCGACGGGATCAGGAACTGCCCGCGCAGCGTCTCGGTGTCGAAGGTGCGGACGGCATCCGGGTGGGATACCTGCCTGACGGAAATCTTCATCGGGTTTCTTCCTGTGTGTTGGAGTGGCGGCACGCGATGGACCGATCTTCCCGGTCCGTCACTGCCGGGCTTGACCCGGCAATCTCCACGTGAACCGCATCGGCGCTTCCTGCCGGGAGATACGCGGGTCAAGCCCGCGTATGACGTATGAGAGGCGGAAGATCGGAGATCGTGGCTGGCCGGAAAGTTGATTGGCGGAGACGGCGGCTCAGTTCGCGAACATCTTCGGCAGGAAGAGCGAGATCGCGGGGATGTAGGTCACCAGGATCAGCGTTACGATGCAGGCGATGTAGAACGGCCAGATCGTCCGGACCGCCTGCATGATCGGGATCTTGCCCACGGCGCAGCCGACGAACAGCACCGATCCGACCGGCGGGGTGCACAGCCCGATTCCCAGGTTCAGCACCAGGATCACGCCGAAATGGACCGGGTCCATGCCGAACGCGGTGACCACCGGCAGGAAGATCGGCGTGGTGATGATGATCAGCGGCGACATGTCCATGAAGCAGCCGAGGAACAGCAGCACCACGTTGAGCAGCAGGAAGATCACCAGCGGGTTGTCGCTGAGCGACTGCATGAACTCGACCGTCGCGGCCGGCACCTGGAGCAGCGCCAGCAGCCAGCCGAACGAGGCCGCGGCCCCGATCACCAGCAGCACCATGGCCGTGGTCCGCGCCGCCGCCAGGGTCGCCGTGACGAAATCGGCCCAGCTCAGGCTGCGATAGACCAGCAGGGTGATCAGCAGCGCGTAGACCACCGCGATCATCGAGCTTTCGGTCGCCGTGAAGACGCCGGACCGCACGCCGCCGACGATCACCAGGATCAGCAGCAGCCCCGGCACCGCGTTCAGGAAGATCGACATCAGCGCGGGGAATCCCGGGAACACCTCGGCCGGATATCCCCGCCTGCGGGCCACGACATAGGCCGCGACCATGAGCAGCACCGCCAGCAGCAGCCCCGGCAGGATGCCGGCCGTGAACAGGTCGGCGATCGAGATCATGCCGCCGGCCGAGATCGAGTAGATGATCATGTTGTGGCTGGGCGGGATCATCAGGGCGATGATCGCGGACGTCACGGTGATGTTGACCGAATAGTCCACGGCGTAGCCGCGGGCCTTCATCTGCGGGATCATCAGCCCGCCGACCGCCGAGGCATCGGCCACCGCCGACCCCGACACGCCGCCGAAGAAGGTGCTGGACATCACGTTGACCAGCCCCAGGCCGCCGCGCAGGTGGCCGATCACGCCGGCCGCCAGCCGCACCAGCTTCTCCGCGATGGCGCCGCGCACCATCAGCTCGCCGGCGAAGATGAAGAACGGGATCGCCATCAGGGCGAAGGCGCTCATGCCCGACGCCATGCGCTGGAACACGATCAGCGGCGGCAGGCCCATATGGACGATGGTCGCGAAGCTGGCGATGGCGAGCACGAAGGCGATCGGCACGCCCAGCACCAGCAGCACCGCGAAGGTGCCGAACAGGATGGTGAGTTCCATGGTGGCGGTTTCCTCAGTCGGCCGTCGGCATCGCGGCGCCCGGCGCGTGCGCCTGGGCATGGGATTCGGCGCCGGTGGCGGAGGTCCGCTCGACCAGCAGGATCAGCGAGCGCTCGATCGAGAACAGCACGATCAGGGTGCCGGACACGACCAGCGCCAGGTAGTTCATGCCTTCGGGAATGCCGAGCACGGGGACGGTGGCGCTCCAGGTGCCCAGCACCAGCTCCAGCCCGTACCAGGCCATGGCGCCGCCGAACAGGCCGACGGTGACGTAGCTGAACAGGTCCATGGCGACCCGCACCGGCTCCGGCACCGTGTCGCGGATCAGGTCGAGCCCGAGATGGAAACGCTCGCGCACGCCGACGGCGGCGACCAGCAGGATGAACCAGAGCATCAGGAACAGCGACACCGGCTCGGTCCAGCTCGGGGTATCGCCGACCACGAAGCGGCCCCAGACCTGCCACGCGATGGCGGCGGTCATGGCGACCAGGCCGAACCCGCCGGCCCACAGGGCGAGGCGGGTCAGCACGTCGAGCAGGCGGGAGTACGCGGCAAGCGCGGGTTTCATGCGAACCTCCGCAGGAGCCGCCCTGCCGGACCCGGTCGGGTCGGCACGGCGGCTCGGCATGGCGGGAGAGGGGGACCGTGCCTCGGGGCGCGGCCCCGCTGGGCGGTGGCGGCTTACTTGACCGCGCGGATGCGCTCGACCAGGTCCTTCAGCTTGGCGTCGGTGATGTGCTTGGCGTAGACCGGCTCCACCGCCTTCTCGAAGACGGCCTTGTCGACCTCATTGGCCTGCACGCCGGCGGCCAGCACCTCGGCCTCGGCGGTCTTCTCGCGGGCCTGCCACAGCTCGCGCATCCTGGCGACCGACTCCTTCGCGGCCCGGCGGATCAGCGCCTGGTCCTCGGGGGTCTGCTTGTCGAACACCCGCTTGGACATCACCAGCACTTCCGGCGACATGGAATGCTGGGACAGCGAGTAGAACCTGGCCTGCTCGAAGTGGCGCTGGCTCTGGTACGTCGGCCAGTTGTTCTCGGCGCCGTCGACCACGCCGGTCTGAATCGCGCTGTAGACCTCGCCCGACGGCATCGGGGTGGCGCTGCCGCCCAGGGCCTTGATGGTGTCGATGAAGACCTCGGACTGGATCACGCGGATCTTCAGGCCCTTCATGTCGTCCAGCGTCCTGATCGGGCGCTTGCTGTTGTAGAAGCTGCGGGCGCCGCTGTCGTAGAAGGCGAGGCCGACCAGCCCCTGGGAGTCGAAGGTCTTCAGGATCTCGTCGCCGATCGGGCCGTCCACCACGGCGTGCATGTGGTCGACCGAGCGGAACAGGAACGGCATCGACGGGACGCGGGTCTCCGGGATCAGGCCGTTCAGCGGCGCCAGGTTGATCCGGTTCATGTCGATCACGCCGAACTGGGTCTGCTGGATCGTGTCCTTCTCGTCGCCCAGCTGGGCCGAGCTGAACATCTTGATGCCGAGCCGGCCGTCGGTCTCCCGCGCCAGGATCTCGCCCATGTACTTGACCGCCTCGACGGTCGGGTAGCCGTCGGGATGGATGTCGGCGGACCGGAAGGTGACCTGCTGGGCCTGGGCGCCGCCGGCCGGAACCGCGACCGCGGCCAGGGCCACGAGGGCCGCGGAGGCCATCAGCTTCAGGGCCCGGCTCCGCAAGGTCCGGCGCGTCATCGTCGTTCTCATTGTCGTTTCCTCGATTGATTGCTTCTGTCTTCTGGTGCCGGCCCGGCTTCCGCCGCGTCAGCCGCCCGCCCCCTCCGGCCTGTCGGAGAAGAAGAAGGGGTTGTTCTCCCGGATGTCGCCGATGCTCGCGCGCAGGCTGTCCAGGTGCGCCGCCATCGTCTCGGCCGCGCGGGCCGGGTCGTGGGCCTCGATCGCGTCGACGATGGCGGTATGCTCGGCGATCACCGACCGGATGCGGCCGGGAACGGGAAGGGTCAGCAGCCGATACCGGTCCACCTGGACCTTGACCTGCCGGGTCAGGGTCCAGAAGCCGGGGCAGCCGGCGGTGTCGGCGATCAGCGCGTGGAACGCCTCGTCGGCCTCGTGGAAGCCCCCGGCGTCGGCGCCCTCGCTCATCTCCCGCTGGTATTCCAGGTTGGCGCGGAGCCGGGCCACCTGGGACCGCGTCGCCTGGGCGGCGGCGTAGCGGACGGCGGCCTCCTCCAGCGCCTTGCGGATCAGGATGGCTTCCGGCAGCTCGGCGACCGGGATGCGCGACACGAAGGAGCCGGACTGGGGGAAGATGTCCACCAGCCCCTCGTCCGCCAGGCGCAGCAGCGCCTCGCGCACCGGCGTGCGGCTGACTCCGTGGTCCTGGGCGATCCGCTTCTCGACGATCGGCTCGCCGGGCTTGCGGCGCATCGACACGATCTCCGCCCGCAGCTCGCGGTGAATGGCGGCGGAGACGGTGGAACCCCGCAGCGCCGCGCCGGGCAGCGCCGTCTTGGGAGCGGTCCGGCGCATCGGCGCCGTCCGGGTGCGCGGCTTCGGGGAGGCAGCATGCGCTTCGGCGGTCCCTTCGGCGGTCTTGCCGCCGGTCTCGTCGATTCCTGAAGTCATCCGCCGCGTTTCCTCCGGCTGCCGTCGTTCCCCGTGGGGCGGGCTGCTCTGATGCCGGAAATGATATACTAATATATCAGTTCGCGGCAAGGGCCTTCCGCCGCTCCATCCGGACACGCCCGAACGTGACAGGGCAGTCTGTAATCCGCTCGGCGAATCGTCCTAGTCTGCATCTATCGAAAGGAGTATATAGGGGTCTTGCGGCAAAACCGCCCGATCGGGGGCGGACAGGTTCGAGGTTCGGAAGATGACGCTTGCGCGGGGCTCGATTATTTTTGACACTTCGCACTGCGGCAAAGACCCGATCCAAGGGCGAAGGGGCATGGCACGCCCCTGCAGGCGCGAAGGGATCCAGCCTTCGTCATGCCGCTCAGTGAAGCATGAAGCCGCCGTTCCCGCCACAACCGCCCGGCCGGCCCGCGTCAGCGGGCGGCGCACAAGGGCAAGGGGCCGGCGCACCGGGAAGGGTCTGAGGTGATACTGGGGTTGAACCCGCCATCATCGGTGGCGGGATGACTTGATCTGTCCCTGATTGCCTTGAGGAAGGGGTTCTGCCCATGGCCGGAGCGACACGCCACAACCAATCGAGCGTTGAACTCTTCGCTATCTATGAAGTCAGCAAGATCCTGAGTTCCTCACTCGACCTGCAGCAGACGCTGCGCGAGGTTCTGAGGCTGCTGTCGTACCATCTGCAAATGCAGCGCGGGCGCATCTGCCTGCTGACCGACGACAGCACGCTCCGTCTGATCGCGGCGCTCGGCATGTCCCAGGAGGAGATGGAGCGCGGCCAGTACCGCGCCGGCGAGGGCATCGTCGGGCGGATCGTCAAGACCGGCATGCCGGCCGTCGTGCCGAACCTGGCCGACGAGCCGCTGTTCCTCAACCGCACCGGCGGGCGCAACGACATCGCCGAGGTGGTCATCAGTCTGGTCGGCGTGCCGATCAAGGCCGCCGGCGAATGCATCGGCGTGCTGACCATCGACCGGATCAGCGACGAGGGCTACGCCGGCAACTTCGACAGCGACGTCCGCCTGCTGACCATGGTCGCCAACCTGATCGGCCAGACCGTGCGCCTGCACCGCACCGTCGCCGAGGAGCGGCGCTTCATGATGCGGGAGAAGTTCCGCCTCCAGAAGGAAGTGTCCAAGGTCGACTACCAGGTCGACAACGTGGTGTGCAGCAGCAAGCGCATGCAGGAGGTGCTGGCCCAGGTCCACCGGGTCGCGCCGTTCCGCTCCACCGTGCTGATCCGCGGCGAGAGCGGCACCGGCAAGGAGCTGATCGCCCGGGCGATCCACATGCTCAGCTCGCGCAAGGAACAGCCCTTCATCCGGATCAACTGCGCGGCGCTGCCGGAAAGCCTGCTGGAATCCGAGCTGTTCGGCCATGAGCGCGGCGCCTTCACCGGCGCCAACCGCGACCACAAGGGCCGGTTCGAGCTGGCGACCGGCGGCACCCTGTTCCTGGACGAGATCGGCGACATCTCGCCCTCCTTCCAGGCCAAGCTGCTGCGCGTGCTGCAGGAGCAGGAGTTCGAGCGGGTCGGCGGCACCCGGACCATCAAGACCGACGTGCGGATCATCACCGCGACCAACGTCAACCTGGAGGAGGCGGTCGCCCAGGGCCGGTTCCGCGCCGACCTCTATTACCGCATCAACGTGGTGACCATCTTCCTGCCGCCGCTGCGCGAGCGCAGCGACGACATCCCGCTGCTGGCCAACCATTTCGTCCAGAAGTTCAACCGCGAGAACCAGTTGAACGTGGCGCTCCACGACGACGCCCTCGACGTCCTTAAGAAATGCCCCTGGCCCGGCAACGTGCGCGAGCTGGAGAACTGCATCGAGCGGGCGGCGACCCTGTGCCGCGACGGGGTGATCTGGGACCTGGACCTGTCCTGCCAGATGAACCTCTGCTACTCCTCGACCCTGTGGCATCACCGCACGGTCACCCCGACCGCCGGCGCGTCCGTCCCCGGCATCCCCGGCTACGCGGCACCGCCCGGCATGCCGATGCCGGCGCTGCCCCAGGCCGCCCCGGCGCGGGCCGGCTGCAGCACCGGCGGCGTGCCGGGCTGTTCGGCCGCCACCGGCGGGTCCTGCGCCGCCGCTCCCGCGGCACTGCCGCCCAACGCCGTCCCGGCCGGCAACCCCGTGCCGCCGGCCCAGCCGATGCGGCCCCAGCATCCGCAGCCGCCGGCCGGCGGCGCGCCCGCCTATTCCGACGCGACCCCGTCCGCCGACGCCCTGAACGAGGCCGCGGTCGGCGAGCTTCTCGGCATGCGGATCGGCAACGGCGGCCCCGACGAACCGGAATTCACCACCCCGCGCGACCGCCTGCTGTGGGCCATGGAGCGCACCGGCTGGGTCCAGGCCAAGGCCGGCCGGCTGCTCGGCCTGACCACGCGGCAGGTCAGCTACGCCCTGCGGAAGTACAACATCGAAATAAAACGATTCTAAGAAAACCGACCTTGGCGTGTAACCTTCATGCGGCCATATGGTTAATGCGGTGGGCCCCTCAGCCTTCTGGGCAGGCGGTCCGCCGCTAAAACCAAGCAGCTTGGGGAAAACGCCATGACTGATCAAAGACAGGGGCATCCGTCGGTGGCACCATCGGACGGCATCCTGACCACCCGGCAGGGCCATCCGATCGCCAACAACCAGTCGACCCGCACCGTCGGCGCCCGTGGTCCGGCGACGCTGGAGAACTATCAGTTCCTGGAAAAGATCACCCATTTCGACCGCGAGCGCATCCCGGAGCGGGTCGTGCATGCCCGCGGCTTCGTGTGCTACGGCGAGCTCGAGGTTACCGGCAAGATCGGCGACGAGCCCGCGTCCAAGTACACCCGCGCCAAGCTTTTCCAGGAAGCCGGCAAGAAGACGCCGCTGGCGATCCGCTTCTCCACCGTGATCGGCGGCCGGGACTCCTCCGAGACCGCCCGCGACCCGCGCGGCTTCGCGGTCAAGTTCTATACCGAGGACGGTAACTGGGACCTGGTCGGCAACAACCTGGCCGTGTTCTTCATCCGCGACGCCATCAAGTTCCCCGACGTCATCCACTCGCTGAAGCCCGACCCGGTCACGTTCCGCCAGGAGCCCAACCGGATCTTCGACTTCATGAGCCAGACGCCCGAATCCATGCATATGCTGACGCACCTGTTCAGCCCGCGCGGCATTCCGGCCAACTACCGGCACATGGAAGGCTTCGGCGTCAACACCTACAAGATGGTCAACGCCCAGGGCGAGACCGTCCTGGTCAAATATCACTTCCACCCGCGCCAGGGCGTCGCCAGCCTGACGGCGGAGGAAGCGGCCAAGGTCCAGGGCCAGGAACTGGGCTCCGCCACCAAGGACCTGTTCGAGGCGATCGAGCGCGGCGACTATCCGAAGTGGGACATGTTCGTCCAGATCATGGAAGACCATGACCATCCCGAACTGGATTGGGACCCGCTGGACGACACCAAGATCTGGCCGGAGAAGGACTTCCCGCTGCGCCATGTCGGCGTCATGACGCTGAACCGCAACGTCCAGGACTTCTTCAACGAGAACGAGCAGATCGCCATGGGCACCGGCGTGCTGGTGGACGGTCTCGACTTCTCGGACGACAAGATGCTGGTCGGCCGGACCTTCTCCTATTCCGACACCCAGCGTTACCGCGTCGGCACCAACTATCTGCAGCTGCCGGTCAATTCGCCCAAGAACGCGAAGGTGGCGACCAACCTGTCGGGCGGGCAGATGTCGTTCTACCGCGACCTGGCGCCGGGGCAGAACCCGCACGTCAATTTCGAGCCGTCGATCCACAACGGCCTGAAGGAGACCGCGGAGGAGCAGCCCAACAACCCGCCGGAGATCCGCGGCCCGCTGACCCGCGCCGTGCTGGAGCGCCGCAACGACTATGTCCAGGCGCGCGGCCGGTTCAACACCATGATGGACTGGGAACGCGACGACCTGATCCTGAACATGGGCACGCTGCTGGGCCAGTGCGAGCGGGACGTCCAGGAACGGATGATCTGGCACTTCTTCCTGGTCCATGACGACTATGGCCGCCGCGTCGGCGAAGTGCTCGGCATCACCGCCGACGACGTCCGCAACCTGCCGCCGCTGCCCAAGCAGGTGCTGACCGACGAGGACAAGCGCCGGCTCCAGAACCTGGGCAACAACGGCGACAAGATCGACCCCAACGTGTGGGGCCAGTGGACCAGCTCCGTGAAGAACCGCAAGGCCACGGCCGAGGAGGTCCTGAGCGGGATGAAGGGTTCGTCGCAGGGAATGCGGCACGACCAGGCCGCCGAATAGGCTGGCGGACCAGCTTCGGCCCCTCCCCCCGGCGACGGGGGGAGGGGCTTTTTCTTGGGCAGGCGGACAGGAACCGGGATATCGGGGCCAGACCACCATTTCCCAGAAGCGCCTTGAAACCACGACCTTTACGGGGAAATGGTGGTCTGGCCCCGATATCCCCTATTCGCCCTCGACCGGCGGCGATCCGGCGGCCTGCACGATCCGCTCCAGATCGTCGATCTCCGCCTCGGTGAGTTCCGGAAACAGCCTGGTCCGCTTCTCCTTGCCGATGCGGCCGTTTTCCAGGATCAACCGGACCAGGAGGGCGGCCTTCCGGTTCGGCATGTCGATGCGGTCCATCACCGCCGCACCGTGTCGATGACGCAACCGTACAGGTACTCGACCTGGGGCGTGGCATCGAAGTAGCGGTAGAGATGGCCGGTGCGGTTCCTGACGGTGATGGCCGGCCCCTCCTCCGATCCGCCGGCCTGCCAGGCCCAGTCCAGGTATGGCGCGATCGCGCGGGAAAAGCGTTCCAGGGCCGCGTCGTAGGCCCCCTGGCTCCGCGCGATCGACGCCGAGACCGGGAACAGGATGCCGGGCGGAGTGAAGCCGGTCCGGTCCAGCGTGTGGTGGATGAGATAGCGGTGGATGCGCCCGTTCCCGTCCCCGAAGGGATGGATGAACACGAAGGCGAAGGCGATCAGCGCCGCCGCCAGCACGGGATCGATTTCGGAACCTTCCAGCCGGCCGACAAGCCCCATCAACCCGTTGTAGCGCTCGCCGTCGAGCAAGATGTCCGGCATGTCGGGCTCCCGGGAACCGCAAAAAACCTTCACGGCCGGCCGCGGAAATCTTCACGATCCCACGGAAAAGTTCAAGATTCGAGCGGAGACCGCGAAATCTTTCAAGCGGGGTTGGCGGGAACCGAGGAAGACGGTCTTCTCCTCGGCAAGCCTATCGTTCAAGCCCTTCCCGCCGGTCTGCACGGAGAGCGCGGATCGACCTGCTTGGTCCTCCCGTCCCGGCGCTCTCCGTCGAACATCTCACGGCATCAAGTCGCGGATGGAAGAACGCCGCCGGTGCCGCTGCCGTCCGCGGCGATGGCCAGCCGCCGGAAGGTCGCCCGGAAGCCGGCGCCGCGGGGCGAGCAGGCGTAGAGCCCGGCCGCGACCGGCCGGGAGCCGTCGTCCTCCGTCAGGCGGCAGATGCGCAGCTGGGTCCAGGCGCCGGCGACCAGGGCGTGGACGGTGTAGTCGCCCGACGCCCGCGCGACCCGCAGGGCGATCCCGTCGCCCTCGAAGTCCTGGGTCGACCAGTCGGACCAGCCCTGGTTGGTCACGACGACGCCCAGCCTGGACGGTCCGTCCGGCTCGTGCTCCACCGAGGTCTTGAGCCAGCAGCCGGGCGACAGCCGGACCATCAGCCCCGCCTGGTCGTACTGGTGGACCGGCCGGAAGGCGACTTCCGTCTCCAGCGTGAAGTCGCCGCTGACCGGAGCGAGCAGGCGCGGCCCCCGGTCCACCCGGAAGCCGTAATGGGTGCCCTGCCAGAAATCCGTGTCCGCGGCGGGAGCGACGACCAGCCCGTCCGGCGTCAGCCGCCAGTCCTCCGGCTCGTCGGTCCAGGTCAGCGGCGGCGCCAGACCGGGGCCGGCGAAGCGTTCGTCGATCAGCATGGGGGTCTTCCTTTCCGCCGGAGGTCAGGAAAGCCCCGCGAGCCGCTCGATGTCCGGGCGCTTCAGCCCGAGCTGGGCGGCGGCGTCGAGGATCTCGCCCCAGGTGGTCGCGTCTATGGGAATGCCCTCGGCGCCGCGGCGGCGGCGGGAATCCTGCTCCGGCTCGCCGGCGATCCTGATGCGGTCCACGCCCCGGGCGACCGGGGATTCCTTGACCCACTTGACGAACTCGGCGGTCTCGGACGAGAGGTTGGCCGCGGTGCCCAGGCGGTTCGGGTCGATGATGATCGACAGCATGTTGTTGATGATGGCCCGGCTCGACGGCTTGTGATGCAGCGTGCCGCCGCCGGTCAGCGCCCCGCCCAGCAGTTCGCAGACGACGGCCAGGCCGAAGCCCTTGTGCTCGCCGAAGGGCAGGATCGCGCCGTGGGGCTCGGCGAACAGCTCGTTGGGGTCGGTGGTCGGCTCGCCCCGGTGGTCCAGCAGGGTCTCCGGCTTGACCTGCTCGCCCTTGTTCATGGCCACGCGCACCTTGCCCATGGCGATCCGGCTGGTCGCGAAGTCCAGCAGCACCGGCTCCCGGCCCGGCAGCGGGATGCCGACGCAGAACGGGTTGGTGACGAAGCGGGCGTCGCGCCCGCCGAACGGCGCCACCACCGGCTCGCTGATCACGTTGACATAGTGCATCGACACGTAGCCGGCCCGGATGCACTGCTCGGCCCAGTGGCCGATGCGGCCGATATGGTGGCTGTTGGACAGCCCGACCACGGCCACGCCGTGCCGGGCGGCCCGCTCGATCCCCTGCTCCATGGCCTCGTAGGCCATGACCTGGCCGAAGCCGGCCTTGCCGTCCAGGGTCAGCAGCGCGCCGGCGTCGGTGACCGGGGCGACGTGCTGGTTGACCTTGAGGTCGCCGGCCAGGAATACCTCCACATAGCGCGGCAGCATGCCCACGCCGTGGGAGTCGTGGCCGGTCAGGTTGGCCTCGACCAGATGGTCGGCCACCAGTTCGGCCTCGCGCGGGCTCGATCCCGCGGCGGTCACGATCTCGCGCATCACCGCCTTCAGCGGCTCCGCCGCTATGGTCACGTAGGTCATGGTCGTGCTCATGGTCGTTCCTCCTCAGATGCGCCCGATACACCCGTCGCACCCGGCAAGGCCAGCCGGAAATCGGCGGCGACCGGGTAATGGTCGCTGGCGACGTCGGCTTCCGGCCCGCGCACGACCCAGCCCTTGTCCACGGCGATGCCGCCGTTGACCAGGATGAAATCGATCCGCATGGCGCTGGAGACGTCCGTGCTCAGCATGGGTGTCGGGATGGTGTAGCCGCGTTCCGCGGCCTTCAGGGCGTCGCGCAGGCCGAAGCGGGGCGCCACGTCGCGGAACAGCACGCGGCCCGCCTCGACGAAGCGCTCGACCTCGCGGCGCGCCACGTCGGGCGCCCGGAAACGCTCGAAGCCCCGCGCCAGGGCCGCCGCGTCGGGCGCGTCCTCCGGGCTGACGGCGTTCATGTCGCCCGCGAGCAGCAGGGGACCGGGCAGCAGCGGCAGGAACCCGGCATAGTCCTCCAGCCGCTTGCGCGGGCGGCGCTGCGGGTGGGGATGGTACGTGGCGACCCAGGCCTCCCCCTCGGGCAGGCCCAGCCTCACGGCCAGCAGGCCCCGGTCCTGGTTGGCGCCGGCGCGGTGGATGGTGGTGGAGACGGTATCGGCGATCGGGTGCCGGCTCAGGATGGCGTTCCCCCAGGAACCGTCGTAGAGGCGGCTGGCGGCGTGGGGAAAGCCGAACAGGGCGGCATAGTCCTCCCGCTGGCCGGACGCCTCCTCGCAGTACAACGCCTCGTTGAGCACGAGGATGTCGGGCTTCAGCCGGGCGACCAGGGCCACGGCGGCGCGCCGCCGGCTCTCGTCGGGCACGCGGCGCTCCGCCCCGTCGGCGCGCGGCCGGAACATCCCTTCCAGGATGTTCCAGGCCATCAGCCGGCGGAGCGGCCCGGCGTTTCCGGTTTCGGGGCCGGCGGGTCCCGTTTCAGGATCGGGCGGTGTCAATTCCTCCATCTCCCGACCATGACAGGACTGGCCGGCCCCGGGAAGTTCGGATCAGGACTTCGTCGCGGGGTCGTGGGTGTGGTGCCGGTCCCGCTCGCCCCCGCCCGTGCCGACCCGGCTGCGGTTGGAATTGGTGGACTGGCCGGGTTCCGGCTGCGAGCCGGCCGGCTGGTTCTTCGGATCGTCCACCGGCTTGTCGGCGTTCTGCTGGCTCGACCCGGGACCGCCGTGGTGGCGGTCGGTGTCCGCTGTGTTCCTCGACATCGTCACCGATCCTGCTGGTAGCCCTGATGGGTGGTGTTCTGCTTGGTGTTGCCCTGGCGGTCCTGTTCGCGGAGGTTCGCCGGCGCCCCGCCCGTGCCTTTCGTGTCGGCGACGGAGTTGCCTTCGTGGGCGGATCCGCCCGGACCCTTGTCGCTGCGGCCGGCGGGAGGTACCGGAGGTGGTTGGTTTGACATGTCGGTCACCGCTCCGTTGAGTGGAAGGTCCTGCGAAAACAGGCGCGGGAGCGGACGGTTCCGAACCGGGATCGGCAGGCGCCTCTTCTTCCCGGGGCGGGCGGCCGGGAACAAACGCGGCCGCGGCTGTTGAGAGGATGCCCGAAAGGGCGCATCCCATTCCTTCCATCCTCGGGAAACCCATCGATGGCCAACGTGATCGAGATCCGGAACGGAACCGTCGTCAACAACGGGGATCCGGACGACGCCTATCTTCCCGTCAGCACGCCGATCAGCCGGCCCGACGGGCACTATGTCGCGATCGGCATGGACGTGGAGGGGCCGTTCAGCGCGGAGGAGGCGCGCGACCGGCTCGGCCACCTGAAGAAGGCGACCCGCAGGGAGCTGGAGGACGACGACCGCCGCGACCAGACCTGACGGCGATCCGGGACGGCGGTCAGGCCGGCGGCCGGGTCAGGAAGTCGATCAGCAGCCGGTTGACGCGCTCCGGCTCCTCGTGCTGGACCCAATGGGTCGCCTCGGGGATGTGGAACACCTCGCACCGGCCGCACAGGGACGCGCCGGCCTCGGCCAGGCCCGGATCCAGGGCGGCGTCGCGATCGCCCCAGATCACGCGCATCGGGACTCCGATCGGCTCCGGCGCGGGCGAGGGAGACCGGCGCCGGAGGGCGCGGTACCAGTTCAGCATGGCGGTCGCAGCGCCCGGCTGCTCCCAGGCGTCGCGGTAGAGCGCCCAGTCCTCCGCCGTGAAGGTGCCGGGCCGGGCGGTCTTCTCCATCAGCCGGCGCATCCCGGCGAACCCGCGGGCGCGGAGCAGCTTTTCCGGCAGCCACGGCAGCTGGAAGAACCCGACATACCAGCTTTTCAGGCCCTGGGACGGGTGGCCCAGCATATGCCGGCGCACCGTCGCCAGGTGCGGCCCGTTGAGCACCGCCGCCCGCTCGATCCGGTCCGGGAACCGTTCGGCGAGATGCCAGGCCAGGATGGCGCCCCAGTCGTGGCCGACCACCGCGAACCGGCCGATCCCGAGCGCGTCGGCCAGCCCGACCACGTCGCCGGCCAGGATATCGAGCGTGTAGTCGCCGATCCGGCCCGGCTTGCCGGACCGGCCGTAGCCGCGCTGGTCCGGAACCACGACCCGCAGCCCGGCGGCGGCCAAAGGACCCGTCTGGCGGCGCCAGGCAAGCCGGGATTCCGGGAAACCGTGCAGCAGGATCACGGGCGGGCCGTCGGCCGGCCCCTCCTCCACGACCTGAAGCTCGACGCCGCCGACCGGAACGCGCCGGTCGCGGAGCGGCATCACCGCCGGATCGTCCCTCACGGCGTGTCGTCCAGGAGCCAGCCGACGGCTTCGCGCGCGATGTCCGGGGGAACGGCGTGGCCGCCGTCCAACTCGCGGTAGAGGACCTCGAATCCGGCGCCGTGGAGCAGCACCAGGAGCGGCGCCGGCCGGTCGGGACGGTATCCGGGAGGGACGGAGATCAGGCCGGCCCGCTCGGTGCCGGCGCTCAGCGTCCGGATGCTCGGCGGCGTCTCCGGCCTGTCGCCGTCCGTTCCGGGACGCGCCGTCAGCCGTCCCCGCCCTGCGGGCGCGTCCTGATGGATGTTCCGGCGGCCCATGGCCGTCCTCCTGTCCGACGGTCTCCGTCCGATGGCGTCTCAGCCCGAGGCATTCCCTCGGTCGCGGTCGGCCGCCGACGCCCTGGCGGCCTCCTCCGGATCGGTCACCTGCCCCATGGCGACGGCTTTCTCGGCGGCCTTCGTCTTCTCCGCGTCCGCCCCCTTCTCCTGCGGGGCGGGCTCGGTCGTGATCTTGCCAAGATGATCGATGCTGCGGTCCGGCATGGGAAGTCTCCCGATTGGGGTTGGGTTCCCATCAACATGCGAACCCGCACGATGTCGCGCCCGCGGCGAGGGTTCGGCCGAGCTTTTTCCTTCGGCCTCCCGCGCCCGTTGCCCAGGCGGATCGCCGAGCGCCTGGCCCGGAGCCGCGGCACTCGGCCCCAGGAGGCGCCGGCGGAGCGAGCCCCGATTGCATCGCCGGCGTTTGCCGCTATGGTGGCCCCCGGATCGATTCTGGTTGCCCGGCGGGGCGGCCCTCAGGGAAGGGGAAGCGATGGGACGGGACTGGCCGAGGGAATGGCAGAAGGCGGCCACGGCGGAACAGCGCGCCCGCAACGTCTTCCTCCAGGCGCAGGAACGCGCGCTCCACATGGCCCGGTTCGAGGAGGGCGAGAGGGCCGCGGTCCTCGGCGCCGCCGACGGGGCCTACCGCGACTGGACGGCGGCACGGGCCGCCCTGGACGCCTTCGTGGCGGACTGGCGCCAGTCGGTCCGGGAGGCCGCCGCCGGCTGAGCCGGGCCGGGCACCGGTCGGGGACCGTCGCGCGAAACATGCGTCCCGCCGGTGGCCGGGCGCCGCGCAGGGTACATATGTATGCACCTGCGCTGCCCCTGGAGACCGGTACTTGACCCATCCCTCACCAATTCAGCCTCTGGCCCCGCCCCTGCCCCGTTTCGGCTGGTGCTGCCAGTACATCCCGCCCGACGGCGACGCCGAGACCGCCAAGCGGATGAATCCCGGCACCATCACCGTGGCGACGCTGAGCAGGCTGGAACCCGCCCGTGCTGCGGAGAAGCTGGAGCAGGTGCTGCGCCGGAACCTGCAGTCGCTGCACCTGCAGCTGGCCGAGGTGGCGCGCCACCCCGCCTACCGCCGGCTGCTGCGCGTCAACAGCGGCCTGCTGCCGGTCTATACCCACGCCATCGGGCTGCCGCTCTACCGGGAGCCCGCCATCCGCGCGCTGGTCGAGAGCGCGCTGGACCATGCCGGCCGCAAGGCGCGCGAGGCCGGCATCCGCATCGGCCTGCACCCCGACCAGTTCTGCGTGCTGAACAGCGCCAACCCGGCGACGCTGAAGAACTCGGTGGACGAGCTGGAATACCACGCCGACATCCTGCGGATGATGGGGCTGACCGGCGGCTGGCACCCGCAGGGCGCCCATGTCAACATCCATGGCGGGGGCCGCGCCGAGGGGATCGCGGGGTTCCGTCGCGGCTTGGCCCTGCTGTCGGAGGACGCCCGCGGCCTGGTGACGGTCGAGAACGACGAGATGTCGTACGGGCTGGACGACCTGCTGCCGCTGGCCGACGCGGTGCCGATCATCCTCGACCTGCATCACCACTGGGTCAAGTCGGGGGGCGAGTATATCCGGGCGGACGATCCCCGGATCGAGACGGTGCGCGGGTCCTGGCGCGGGGTGCGCCCGATAGCCCATGTCAGCGTCTCGCGCGAGGACCTGCTGGACGGCTGGCCGGCGGACGAGCTGCCCGATTACGCCGTGCTGAGCGCCCGCGGCCTGAAGGCCCGGGACCTGCGGGCCCATTCCCAGCGCATGTGGAACCACGCGGTCAACCGGCTGGTGTCGGAACACCTGGCCTGGGCCGATTTCGAGGTGGAGGCCAAGGCCAAGAACCTGGCCGTGGACGACCTGGAACGCGACGCCCTGCGCCTGGGCGCGGTCCCGGCGGGAGTCCCGGCGCAGTGACCGTCCCGCCGCTGGACGTCGCCCGCATCCTGGTGGAGCCGGCCGCCGCGGCGCACCCGCGCGGCCGGCAGATCCTGGAGCGGTTCCCCGGCGCCGAACGGGTCGAGGTCGCCTCCCACTGGAACATCCCGGACCTGCACGGCGACAGCGACAAGATCGAGGAGTGGGTCCGCACCAAGCGCAGCGTGCTGGTCCTGGGCGTCAAGAAATCGCTGTCGGTGCGGCCCAACGGGCGGAGCGGCGACTTCATCGCGCCGTCGCATTCCAACGGCTGCGCGATGGCCTGCGTCTACTGCTACGTCTCGCGCCGCAAGGGCTACGCCAACCCGATCACGACCTTCGTCAACATCGAGGGGATATGCGCCACCATCGAGCGCCACGCCGCCCGGACCGGCCCCAAGACGCAGCCGAACCAGGTGGACGGGCAAGCCTGGGTCTACGACGTGGGGGAGAACGGCGACTGCTCGGTCGATGCGCTGATCTGCGACAACCTGCGCGACCTGACCGCCCTGTTCCGCCGGCTGCCCGACGCCAAGGGCAGCTTCGCGACCAAATACGTGAACCGGGACCTGCTGTCCTACGACCCCGGCGGCGGCATGCGCATCCGCTTCAGCCTGATGCCCGCCGAGCTGGCGCGCACGCTCGACGTGCGGACCTCCCCCATCCCGGAGCGCATCGCCGCGATCGACGATTTCGTCCGGGCCGGCTGGGAGGTCCACCTGAACTTCAGCCCGGTGGTCGTTTATGAAGGCTGGACCGCCGACTATACCGAGCTGTTCCGGCAGGTCGACGCGGCGCTGTCGGACCGGGCGAAGGCGCAGCTCGCGGCCGAGGTGATCTTCCTGACCCACAATGAGGGCCTGCACGAGGTCAACCTGCGCTGGCATCCCAAGGCCGAGGAGACGCTGTGGACGCCGCGCTGGCAGGAGAGCAAGGTCTCCGAGAACGGCGCCGTCAACGTCCGCTACCGGGCGCCGCTGAAGGGCAAGATGATCGCCGTCTTCCGCGAGATGCTCGCCCGGGAGATGCCCTACTGCCGCATCCGCTACATTTTCTGAGGAAATTTCCGCGGGAACACCTCCCGGTGCGAATATCCCGGGCATAAAACCGCAACCACGCGGAGATATACCAGCCGACGCGATAACCGCCCAGTCCCAAGACGGAGAGCGTTGGATGCTGAGAGAACTTCTGGTTTCCGCCATACTGCTCGGTTCGGCCATCGCCGCCCCGGCCCTCGCGGAGGGCCCCGGCTCCGATTCCAAGCACCAGTCCCGGAGCTTCCCGGCCGCCCGGCTCCATCAGGTCGACCGCGCCCTGGAGGAAGCCGTCGCGAAGGGACTGCTGCCCGGCGCGGTGGTCCTGATCGCCTGGGACGGCGAGATCGTGCACCACGAGGCGGTGGGCACGCTGGACGCCGCCGCGGCCGCCATGCCGAAGGACGCGATCTTCCGCATCGGCTCCATGACGAAGCCGGTGGTGACCGCCGCCGCCATGGTCATGGTCGAGCAGGGGCGGCTCGGCCTCCATGAGCCGGTGACCCGCTATGTTCCGGAGTTCGCCGGCCTGCGGGTCCAGACCAGGAGCACGGACGCCGCGGGGAACGCTATCCTCGGCACCGCGCCGCCGGCGCGGCCGATCTCGATCCACGACCTGATGCGGCACACCTCGGGATTCACCTACAGCTTCACCGGCCCGGCGACGGACCCGATCCGCAAGGCCTACCTGGACCAGGGGATCGAGCAGATCGAGGCCGACCTGCCCGCCGACGAGATGGTCCGCCGCCTCGCCGGTACGGCTTCGGCCTGGGCTTCGCGGTCCGCGCGCAGGACGGCGTGTCCCCCGCCCCGGGCAGCAAGGGCGACGCCACCTGGTTCGGCGTGACCGGAACGACCTTCGTGATCGACCCGCGGGAGAAGCTGGTGGCGATCCTGATGGCGCAGGCTCCGTCGGGGCGCGGCCAGATGCGCCCCCTGTTCAGGAACCTGGTCTACGGGGCCATGGCCGAGTGATCCGCAGGAGGAACACGCGGCGGCATATCCAGGGATGGCTATTTTGCCGCATGCCGCCGCCCCCCTTCCGCAAGAATTGACTCGAAATATCCATCGGCGCGCGGCAAGACTTTTGGACAGAAAAACAAGCGTACCGGAACCTCTGGCGAAGTTTCCGAAGTCAAAAGGATAGTAAGATGTCTTATAAAAGACGCGCGCCGATCGCCCCCTTCACCTTAACGACGATCCTGGCGGCCCTGTTCCTGGCCGCCGTTTCCTTTCTCGCCCCGGCTCCCTCGGCCCTGGCCGACGAGGCGCCGCCCCGGGTCGAGGGGGCCAGGACCGTCGATGCCGACGGGGTCCTGGCCCTGATCGAAAGCACGCCGACCCTGGTGCTGTTCGACAACCGGAGGGAGGCGGATTTCCGAGAAGGCCATATCGAAGGGGCGATCCGGCTGATCGACGACGACATGACCGGCCCCGAGGTGCTGGCGAAGCTCGGCGCGGCTCCGGCGACGCCGGTCCTGTTCTACTGCAACGGTCCGAAATGCGCCCGCGCGTACAACGCCGCCCGGCTGGCGGTCGGCTGGGGATACACGGCGGTGCATTATTATTACGCCGGCATGGGCGAATGGAAAGCCAAGGGGCTGCCCCTGGCCAAGCCCTGACGGGATCGGCGCCAGGGGCGTCGGGAGCCCGCCCCTGGCGCCCCTGGCACCCACGCGAAAGCCGGTTCGGGAGGACCGAGATGGTCGAGAAGAAGACTGCCTTGAAAAGCGGCAACCGGCTGCTGCTGACCATCCTCGGCGCCGCCGTCGCCGTCATCCTGGTCACCAGCGCCGGCATCGGCAGGTACATGAGCGGCAGCTACGAGCGCCTCGCCTTCGCGTTCATGGACGGCCAGAGCCAGCAGGCGATGGACGTTGCGGTGACCGACATGCTGTGGCGCGGCCATGCCGCCACGGTGGCCGGCGTGGCGGCGGAGATCGCGACCGAGATGCGCTCCGCCGTCCAGGCCCGCGACGCGGCGGCGCTGAAGGCCACCGCCATGGCCGCTCCCCGGCGCGGAGTGGTGACGGACGGCACGGTGGCGCTGCTCGGCGTCGGCGTGCTCGATCCCGGCCTGAAGCCGCTGGCGGAGGAGTGGACGGACAGGCCGCGCCCGCTGCCCGCGGACCTGCTCGGCCGGCTGGGCGCGCGCCAGGGCCCGGAACGCCTCCAGACCCTGAGCCATGTCTGGCTGGACGGCGACCGACCGCTGCTGTCGGTGGTCGTGCCGGCCGGCGGGCTGCGGCTGACCGGCTATGTCCTGCTCCATGTCGATCCCCTGCCCCGCCTGGAGTCGCTCGACCTGAGGCTCGGCATGGCGATCGCGGTGACCGCGCCGGGGTCGGGCCGGCCGCTGCTGCGGCTCGATGCGTTCCGGATACCCGACGGGGCCGTGACGCGGCCCGTGGCGCTGTGGCTTCACGCCCCGGGAGGCGAGCGCATCGCGGCGGTCGAGGCCGTCACCGACACCACCGACCTGAGCCGGGCGCTGGACGACACGGTGCTGACCTCCGCGCTGGTCTTCCTCGCCGTCGGGGGCGGCCTGTCCCTCGCGGTCCTGGTCGCCGCCTGGCGGTTCCTGGTGCGCGTGGAGCGGGCCGACGCCCGCATCGGCGCCGAGCTGGACGCCGCCCGCGAGACGGAGGCGCGCCGCCACGCGGAGGAGGAGGCGCGGCACCGCCGGGCCGAGGCGGAGTCCCAGGCCGAGCGGCGTCGCCTGCTGAACGAGCTTGCCGACGGCTTCGAGGCGACGATCCGGCAGGTCGCCGAGAGCGTCTCTTCGGCCGCGACGCAGGTCCATGCCAATGCCCGGAGCCTGGCAGCCACCGCGGAGGAGGCAAGCCGCCAGACCGACACCGTGGCACAGGCTTCCGGCCGGGCCTCGGCCAACGTCGCGGCGGTCGCCTCCTCCACCGAGGAGCTGACCTCGTCGATCGCCGAGATCGACCGCCAGACCGGCAACGCCCGGGAGATCGCCGGCCGGGCGGTCGAGGAGGCGGCGCGCACGGACGGCACCGTCCAGGGGCTCGCGGCGGCGGCCGACCGGATCGGCGACATCGTCAGGATGATCCAGGACATCGCCGGACAGACCAACCTGCTGGCGCTGAACGCGACGATCGAGGCCGCACGGGCCGGCGATGCCGGCAAGGGCTTCGCCATCGTCGCCTCGGAGGTCAAGAACCTCGCCACCCAGACCGGCAAGGCGACGGAGGAGATCGCGGCGCAGATCGCGCATATCCAGGCGACGACGGGCGAGGCGGTCGGGGCGATCCGAAGCATCACCGCCACCATCGCGCAGGTCAGCGAGATCACCCTGGCGGTCGCCGGCGCCGTCGGCCGGCAGAGCGCCGCCACCGCCGAGATCGCCCGCAACGTCGACCAGGCATCGTCCGGGACCCACGAGGTCTGCGAGGGCATCTCCGGCGTGACCGAAGCCGCGCGGGAAACCGGCCGCACGGCCGGCCAGATGCTCGACGCCGCCCTGGACCTGTCCCGCCAGTCCGAAACGCTGCGCGGCCGGGTCGATGTCTTCATCGGCGAAGTCCGCTCGGCCTGAGGGCGCGATCCGCGGACTGGAGCCCCCCGCCCGGCGCCGTCAGTCGTCGTCGGCCAAGGCGGGCAGGACGGCGCCGTCCAGCTTCGCCCCGTCCAGCACGGTCCCGGTCAGGTTGGCGTCGATCAGGACCGCGTCGGTCAGGTCGGCGCCGCCGAGGTCGGCGAAGGCGAGGTTGACGTCCCGCAGGTTGGCGCCGACGAGGCTGGCGCCGACCAGCCTGGCCCCGGTCAGGTTGACCGGCCATCGCCGCCCGGGAGCACGGCCGACGCCGCTCTTGATGTCGACCGACCCCAGCTTGGCGCCGTCCAGCCGCGCGCCGCTGAGGTCGCTGCCCCGCAGGTTGGTGCCGTCCAGGGTCGCGCCGGTGAAGTCCGCGTCGCGCAGGACGGCGTCGGACAGGTCCGACATGACGACCAGGGCTTCCCGCAGCGTGGCGCCGGACAGGTCGATCCCGCGGAGGTTGGCCCCGCTGAGATTCACCCGCGTCAGGTCGATATGGGAAAGATCCTGGCCGGCGAGGTCGGCGCGGGCCCCTTTCGAGCCGCCGCTCCTGACCCAGGCATGGTGGCTTTCCAGGCTCTGCCGGATCGTCCGGGGGAACTGGTCGGCGTTCCTCCGGATGTTGGCGCCGGCGCAGTCGACGCCGGTCAGGTCGACGCCGTCCAGCGTCGCCCCCATCAGGTCCGCGTTCCGCAGGTTGGCGCCCAGCAGGATCGCGCCGGTCAGGTTCGCGTCCTTCAAGGATGCGCCGGACAGGTTGGCCCCGCTCAGGTTGGCGCCCTTGAGGTCGGTCGAGCCGAGATCCGCGTCCCGCAGGCTGGCTCCGGAAAGATTGACCCCGGCCATCAAGGCGCCCGTGCAGTCGGCCCCGTTGAGCTTCGCCTCCGACATGTCGGCTCCCGACAGGTTGGCGCGGGCCAGCAGGCCGTCGTCGAAATCGGCGCCGTGCAGGTCCGACCGCTGGACGGTCAGGGTGCTGTCGCCCCGGTGGTCGAGCAGCGCGCCGCCCCTGAGGTCCGCGTCGCGAAGATTGGCGCCGCGCAGCCGCGCGCCGCGGAGATGGGCGCCCCGCAGGTCGGCGCGCTGCAGGTTGGCGCCGGTCAGGTCAGCCGCCTTCAGGTCGGCGGCGAACAGGTCGGCTTCCGACAGGTCGCTCCGCTTGAGGTCGCAGCCGGCCAGGATCGCGCCGGACAGCTTGACCCGCTGGAGGTTGGCGCCGGCGAGATACATCCCCCGGAGATCGGCCATGACAAGGCAGGCCCGGGCACCGCCGGCGCACCGGGAGAGCCAGCGGTCGTGCCGGTCGATGATGGCCAGCAGCTCGTGCGGGGTCATCACGCCTCCTGCGTTCTAAGATTGCATCGATTTCTAAGTGCAACAAAAAGTTTAAGATTTCGGTGTAGTCCGATGGGGTTCGACGGCGGACGCGATCCTGGAACGCGGGAGGCCAGCGGATCGGATGGAGCGGGCGGAGATGATCAGGGGGCGGATTTTCCACTACGAGATCCTGGTTTCGCGCGAGGGCCGCTGGATCATCCAGGGCGTGGTCCGCGAGACCGGTTCGGGAACCGCCGAGGCCGAGGCGACCGAGGCGGCGCGCCTGCTGCTCGCGAGCGGGGACTGCGAGGAAGCCAAGGTCGTCCGCATCCGCGGCATGATCACCGGCTACTCGACCAAGGCGGAGATCTTCCACGAGGCCAGGCCGCCGGTCCGGGAGAAGTCGATCACCGTGAAGGGCAAGGTCGAGCGGGCCGGCCCCTGCTCGACGGTGACCGACATCCGCGGCCTGGAGAGCCGGATGATCCTGGGCCGCCTGTTCAGGATGTTCCTGGACAAGCACCGGATCACCGCGACGGAACTGCTGCACAACTGGACCTACCTGCGGAAGCTCCAGGACACCGGAACCCTGGTCAACACGGCCACCCACCAGATCGCCGCCGTCCAGGCCAGGGAGTTGGGCGTGCCCGCCCGGGAGCGGGTCCGGGCGCTGGAGACGCTGATCGGCGAGGGCCTGTCGCAGGCGCGGGACCTGGCGGGCGAGAAGCGCCGCCTGCCGCGCTTCGACCCCCAGGCCCTGGACCATTTCAGCCGGCGCGTCAGGGCGCGGGAAGGTCCGGAGCGCCACGACTTCGTGTTCACCGCCCTGCTGTGCGACCACCTCCTGGGGTTCCCGTCGATCGGCGGGAAGCTGGAGGCGGTGGTCGGCCTGATGGCCGACGACCTGGACCCCCACCTGTCCGGATTGCTGGAGGGTGTCGCGGCCGACGCGCTGGGCAGCGCCGACATCGTCAAGGAACTGCTCGGCCCCCAGCGCCATCTCGCGGCGTCCCTGTGCCGGCTGGCCGACCTGCTGCACGGCCGGCTGGACCTCGCCGCCGCCGGCACCAACCCCCTGCTGGCCCGGCTGGGCGGGCTGATCGGGGACGGCAGGGCGCCGTCATGCCGCGCGGTGCTGCTGGAGCGGCTTCTGGCGGAGCTGGGACGGAACCACCCGCTGGACCACAAGGAACCGGATGCCGAGGGCCCCCTGCTGGAGGAGGTGATCCACCGCCTGCGCCGGGACGGCACCGACGACATTCTGGGCGGCGGCTTGGCGGAAAAGGCCGTGTCGACCCGGCTGCTGCGCCACCGCCAGGCGATCCTGCGCCGGGGCGGCATGATCGAGGCGGCGGACGCCCTGGCCCGGACCTGGAACCCGGACATCCGCCTGCTGGGCCGGCGCCCGCGGGAGGGTGCCGACGTCAATCGCTGATCGCGCCGGAATCATCCCGAATCCGCGTCACTCCTTGGAAAATCGGCGCCGAGGCTGGTTTCCTTCCAGGCGTCGATCTCCTCGATCACGCCGGCCAGCTTGCCGCGCACGGCCTCCACGCCGAAGGCGCCGAGGACGAGGTGGCGCGGCGGGTTCGCAGATTCCACGGCCTTGATGATGGCGGCGCAGGCGCGCACCGGGTCGCCGGGCTGCTTGCCGCTGATGCCGGCGGTCGCCTGCATGCGCGCCGCGGCCGTCTCGGCATAGTCGGCGATCCGGCTCGGCGTCTGCTTCAGGGAACGTCCCGCCCAGTCGGTGCGGAAGGGGCCGGGCTCGACGCACAGCACCTTGATGCCCAGCGGTTCCACCTCCCGGGCGAGGGAGTCGGCGAGCCCCTCGACCGCGTGCTTGGTCGCCGCGTAGTAGCCGGAGCCGGGGAACCCGACGAAGCCGGCGACCGAGGAGAGATTGACGACGTGCCCTTTCCCGCGGGCGCGCATGCCCGGCAGCACCGCGCGGATCATGGCCGCCAGCCCGAACACGTTGGCCTCGAACATGGCGCGGATCTCGGCGTCGTCGCCTTCCTCGACCGGGGCCTGGTAGCCGTAGCCGGCATTGTTCACCAGCACGTCGATGGCGCCGAAGCGGTCCTCCGCCGCCTTGACCGACGCCGCGACCTGGCCGGCGTCGGTCACGTCCAGCGACAGCGCCAGCGCGCGGTTTTCGTGGCCCCGGGTCAGGTCCTGGACGCGGCCGGCGTCGCGGGCCGTCACCACGGCACGCCATCCGCGGTCGAGCACCATCCTGGCGAGTTCCCTGCCGAAGCCGGTGGAGCAGCCGGTGATAAACCAGACTGGGGAGCTGGGGGACGTCATGCGTGTCTTCCTTCTTGCAGGATTGTTTTGTTCCAAACCAACAGGCCGGCGCGCCGGAGGGTTGCGCCGCCCTACCCGGCGGCGCAGATCATGACGGCGGTTCGGGCATTCGTTCTTTTCGGGAAGGGGCCGGAGATGTGGTCGGGCAAGCTTCTATCCATCGTGCTTCCCCTGGTCGGGTTCTACCTGGTGGTGGTCGGCGCGCTCTACGCCCTGCAACGGCCGATGATCTTCCGGGCGGACATGTCGCCGGCTCCCCCCGACCTCCATGCCGTCCCCGGATTCCGGGAGGTCTCCTACCGCACGGAGGACGGCCTGGACCTGCGGGCGCTCCACCGGCCGGCCGCGGCGGGCCGGCCGACCCTGGTCTATTTCCACGGCAATGCCGACGGGCTGTCCGGCTCGATCCGGGTCACCGCCGGCCTCGCCGCGGAGGGGTACGGCCTGCTGCTGGCCGGGTACCGGGGCTATGACGGCAATCCCGGAAGCCCGAGCGAGGCCGGGCTCCATGCCGACGGCCGGGCCGCCCTGGGATGGCTCGCCGCGAACGGCGTGCCCGCTCCGGACACCGTCCTCGTGGGCAATTCGCTGGGATCGGGGCCGGCGACCGAGTTGGCCGCCTCCTTTCCGGTGGCCGGGCTGGTGCTGATCTCCGGCTACACGTCGCTGCCCGACGTGGCGGCGCCCGTCTATCCCTTCGTCCCGGTGCGGCTGCTGATGCGCGACCGTTTCGACAATATCGGCAAGATCGGGCGGGTGGCCGCCCCGGTCCTGATCCTCCACGGCACGGCGGACAGGACCATACCCTTCGGCCATGCGACGGCGCTCGCGGCGGCGGCGGGGGACCGCGCGCGGCTGGTTCCGTTCGAGGGCGCCGGGCACGAGCTGGTCGGCAGCCCCGCGCTGTTCCCGGTCATCGGCCGCTGGCTCGACGGGCTTCGGCGCCGAGGCCACGGCACTCTCAATTGAACCACTGGATTTCGGTGGAGCGCCGGTTCTCCGGCACGGGCTGCGGCTTCAGCCTCGTGTAGCGGGCCAGGATGGCGTCGTAGGTGCCGTCGGCGCGCACCTGCTCGAAACCCTCCTGCCAGCGCCTGGCCTCCTGGTCCGACACGTCCTTCGAGGCGGCGAGCCAGATCTCGCTCCGGCGCACGACATGGCCGATGTTGAGTTCCGAGACGTCGCCGCCGACCTCGCGATAGGCGTAGAGCACCATCAGGCGGGGGGCCAGCCAGGCGTCGATCAGCCGGTCCTTCATCCGCTGGGCGTTGATCCACTCCTCGCCCGCCGTCTGGACCCGGTTGAACCCGTGCTCTTGCAGCAGCGATTCCGCCCCGCTGCGCCGGAGCACGCCGATGGGCCTGTCCCTGACCGACCAAAGGTCGCGGACGTCGACTCCCGCTCCCCCGACCAGGACGAGGTCGTCCGTGATCACGTTGAACAGCCAGCGGTACTGGTCCTCCCGCTCCGCCGAGCGGGTCAGGGCCAGGATGCCGGTGTTCGGCTGGGTCGAGGCCAGTTCCTGGGCATGGGGCCAGGGCCAGAACTCGACCGTGCCCGAATGCCCGATCCGCCAGGCGACCTCCCGGACGACCTCGTAGACGAGGCCCATCGGCTCGCCCGCCTCCGCCACGGTCGGCGGCGGCACGTGGAAGGCGTAGGGCGGCAGCTCGCCGGTGACCAGCCGAAGCTCGGCGGAGACCGCCGGCGCCGCGGTGAGCGGGAAAGCGAGCAGGACGGCGGCCAGCAGGCGGCGGATCATGGGTCCCCCCTACATCAGAAGGTGCCGACGGCGGAGCCGGCGAGGATCGCGGCCACCGGGCATCGGCCGGGCGTCGATAACCCTCGGGAGATTCGGGAAACAGGACCCTCGGCGGCCCATGCCGCCACTCCGACGGGATATACCGCCGGAACGGTTCGGCGCCTTTTCCCGGCCTACGCCGCGGGATGATTGTCCAGGAACCAGGCGTAGGTGGCTGCGATGCCGTCCCGCAGCCCGATCGAGGCTTTCCAGCCCAGGCCGGACAGGCGCGAGATGTCGAGCGCCTTGCGGGGCGGTCCGTCGGGCCTGGACGCATCGAAGACGAAGCCGCCCTCGAACCCGACGATCTCCGCGATCATCCCGGCGAGGCCGCGGATGGAGATGTCCTTGCCGAAACCGACGTTCAGATGATCGCGACCCGTGTAGTGCTTCATCATGAACAGGCAGGCGTCGGCCAGATCGTCCACGTTCAGGAATTCCCGGCGGGGCGCGCCGGTCCCCCAGACCTCCACCCGGTCCCGGCCGTCACGCCTGGCGGCGTGGATCCTGCGCAGCAGGGCGGGCAGCACGTGGCTGCTCATCAGGTCGAAATTGTCGTTGATGCCGTACAGGTTGGTGGGCATGGCGGAAATGAAGTCGCGGCCGTGCTGCAGGCGGTAGGCCTGGCACAGCCTGATGCCGGCGATCTTGGCGACGGCATACCACTGGTTCGTCTCCTCCAGCGGCCCGGTCAGCAGCGCGTCCTCGCCCATGGGCTGGGGCGCCAGTTTCGGATAGATGCAGGAGGATCCCAGGAACAGCAGCTTGGCGACGCCGGCGAGATGGGCGGCGTGGATCACGTTCGCCTCGATCGCCAAGTTGTCGTAGATGAAGTCCGCCGGCCGGGTGCCGTTGGCATGGATGCCGCCGACCTGGGCCGCGGCGAGGAAGACGGCGTCGGGCCGCCGGGACCGCACCCAGTCCTCGACCTCGGCCTGGCGGCGGAGATCCAGCGCGTCGCGGTCGACCGTCAGGATCTCGCAGTCCTCGGCGGCCAGCCGCCGGACGATGGCCGAGCCGACCATGCCCCGGTGGCCTGCCACCCAGACCTTCCTTCCCGCCAGGGGGAAGATCGGCGCGATGCCGTCCTGTTCCGTTGCGCTCATGCCGTCCGGCTCCGGGAAGATGCTCGGCTCCGCCGTCCCCGGCTGTCCCGGGGCGGCGCTTTCCGATCGGAGCGGGATCGTAGCGGCGCCTTTGCTAAAACATTCCCTACCTGCGTCCGTATGCCCTTCTGCCCACGCGGAGGGATCAGGAACCGGCTTCCAGCGGCAGCCGGACCTCGATCCGGCAGCCGCCGTCCACGGGCAGGAAGCGGGCGTCGCCGCCATGGGCGCGGACGACATGGCGGACGATCGCGAGGCCGAGCCCCGCGCCGGGGCTGGCGGCCCGGCCCTTGCGGAAACGGTCGAAAACCTCCTCGCGCAGGTGCGCCGGCACGCCCGGTCCCTCGTCCGCCACTTCGAGGACCGCCTCCGTTTCGGCCGTCAGGCGGACCGTGACGGTGCCGCCGCCGTGGGCCAGCGCATTGTCGAGCAGGTTGCGGACGGCGTCGCGCAGGTCGTCGGCCCGGCCCCGCACCGGAACCGCGTGAGGCGGCGCATCGACCTCGATCGCCCTGCCGGCGGTCTCGGCCACCGGCAGGACCGCGGCGGCGGCTTCGCGGACCGTCCGGCCGAGATCGACCGGCGCCAGCGTCCGGGGGTCCTCGGCCCGGCTCGCCGCCTCCTTGCGCGCCAGGTCGAGCAGTTGGTTGACCAGCCGGGTCAATTCGGACAGGTCGCGGCGGATCGCCGCCCAATCGGCGCGGCCGTCGATCTCCGCCCGCTGGAGCCGGACGCTGAGGACGGCCAACGGCGTGCGAAGTTCATGCGCGGCGTCGGCGGTGAAGCGGCGCTCGGCCTCGTAGGCTCCGGCGAGCCGGTCGAGGGCGCCGTTGACCGCCCCGACCAGCGGCTGGATCTCGGCCGGAAGGCCGGCCGGCGACAGGTGGGCCGTGGGAGCGCCGGGGACGATGGCGGCAGCCTCCCGCGCGGCGCGGCCGAGCGGGCGGAGGCTCCAGCCGGCCACGAACCAGACCAGGACGAGCGCAGCCGCGACCGACGATGCCAGCACCGCGAAGGGCTCGCCGTTCTCCTCCATCAGGGTTTCGGCCAGCGCTTCCAGCTCGGGGTCGATTCGCCCGATCGTCAGGACCAGTCCTTGCGGGGTCGCGGCCGACAGGAGGGCCTGCCGTTGCGGCCCGACGACGTCGAGCGCGCTGAAGCTCCCGCCCTGCGGTATGTCGAGGCGCGGCAGGGGAGCCTCCAGACCGGGGGAGAGGGCCAGGGGGCGGCCCGCCGGGTCGAACAGGGTGTAGGCGAACGCGGAGCCGGGCCGGGCATAGGCGTCGGCCCAGGCCGCCGGGACCCGGAGCGTCGCCCCCTCCCCCGTGACCGCCAGGCCGTCGAGCAGGTCGCGCGCCTGCTGGCGGAGCGTGCGGCTATAGACCGACCGGGCGGTCTCCCGCGTCTCGCTGAGGAACACGGCGCCGGAGGCGAGAAGGCCCAGCGCGAAGACGAACAGCATCGCCAGGGTCAGGCGGCGGCGCAGGCTGTGGACGTGGGCGGGCGGGACGGCTCCGGGCGGAGCGGCCGGCGTCATGCCGACGCGTCCCCGTCCGCGGCGAGCCGGTAGCCGATTCCGCGCCGCGACTCGATACGGACGCCGCTCCCCGCAAGGCGCTTGCGCAGCCGGGAGACGGTCGCCTCCAGGGCGTTGGGGGTCACCGCCTCGTCGTGGGCGTAGAGGCTCTGCTCCAGCACGTCGCGGATGACGATCCGCCCGGCCGCGCGGACAAGGGCGTCGAGCAGGTCCGATTCGCGGCGGGTCAGCTCGACCACCCGGCCGGCGACGGAAGCTTCCCGCCGGCTGGTGTCGAATTCCAGGCCGCCGCACCGGAGCACCGTGCAGGGGCGCGATCCCGGCCGGCGCAGGACGGCCCGGATGCGGGCCTCCAGCTCGATCAGGTCGAAGGGCTTGAGGATGTAGTCGTCCGCCCCGCCGTCGAGCCCGCCGACCCTGTCGCCCAGGGCGTCGCGTGCCGTCACGATCAGCGTGGGGACCGGACCGGCGGGGCGGGACTGGACCTCGCGCAGGATCGCCATGCCGTCGCCGTCCGGCAGGCCGAGATCCAGGACCAGCGCGTCGTAGGCCGCCGCCTCCAGCGCGCCGCGCGCCGCGTCGGCGGTCGCGACGGCGTCCACCGCGAAGCCGCGCCGGCCCAGATGACCGGCCACCATCTCGCGCAGCGCGGGATGATCCTCGACCACCAGTATCCTCATGATCCGCCTTCGACGGGGGAAAACGGTGCCCATGGCATGGGCGGCACCGGGAGCGATCCTACACGTCCGTCAGGTTCCTGTCAGCCCGATGGTGTCCCCTGCAACCGCCGGAGGGGCCGACGCAGGGAACCGCCGTTCCCGATCCGGCCCGGGGCATCATCGGGAGACTCATGGAAAAGCTTTTCACAGGCCTCGCGGCATCGCTGTCGTCGTTGGGCTTCAAGGCGGGCTTCAAGGCGGGCTTGAAGGCGGGCTTCAAGGCGGCCTTGGCCGGGCTGCTGGGCGCTCTGTCGGCCAGCCTGGGCATCGCGGCGCTTCACATGGCGATCGTCTTTCTCGGCGACAATTTCCATCCCGTGGTGGCCGGCCAGATGTACCGCTCGGCCCAGCCCACGCCGGAGCGCATCGCCCGGTACCGGGAAGAGTACGGGATCAGGACCATCATCAACCTGCGCGGCGACAATACCGGCAGCCCCTGGTACGACGCCGAGGTGGAGGCGTCGCGCAGGCTCGGCATCGGCCATGTGGATTTCCGCATGTCCGCGCGCCGGGAGCTGACCATGGCCCAGTTCGGCGACCTGATGGCGCTGCTCCGGACCGTGGAGAAGCCGGCGCTGATCCATTGCCAGTCCGGCGCGGACCGCAGCGGGCTGGTCTCCGCCCTCTATGTCGCCGGCATCGCCGGGCTGGGCGAGGAGGCGGCGGAAAGCCAGATCTCGTTCCTTTACGGCCACATCCCCCTGTGGCTCGGCTCCGCCTACGCGATGAACCGGAGCTTCGAGGCGCTGGAGCCGGCGCTGGGCTTCCCGAAGTCGTGAGTCCCGGTGCCGCCGGCCGGCGGGGCGGGATTTGTGGTCGATGCGGGAAGCGGCTATCATCGGGGCCTCAGTTGATCACGAGGCCTCGATGTCCGCCGACAACCCGTTCTTCACGCCGTGGACCGCCGAGTTCGGCTTCCCCCCCTTCGACCGGATCCTGCCCGAGCATTTCCCCGCCGCCCTGGACCGCGGCATGGAGGAAGGCCTGGCCGAGTTCGACGCCATCGCCGCGTCGGCCGAGGCGCCGACCTTCGCGAACACGATCGAGGCCATGGAGGCGGCCGGACGGCTGCTGAACCGGGTGTGCTCGGTGTTCTTCAACCTCAACTCCAGCCACACCAACGGCGAGCTGGAGGCGATCGCCCGCGACTACAGCCCGAAGCTGGCGCAGTACAACGCCCGGATCTCGCTCAACCCCGCCCTGTTCGAGCGGGTCGCCGACCTTTACGCCCGGCGCGACGGACTGGGGCTGGAGCCGGACCAGATGCGCCTGCTGGAGCGCAGCCACCTGGGCTTCGTGCGGAGCGGCGCCGCCCTGGAGCCGGAGGCCAAGGTCCGGATGGCGGAGATCTCCGAGCGGCTGGCGACCCTGACGACGCTGTTCGGCCAGCATGTCCAGGCCGACGAGCAGGCCTGGCAGCTGGTGCTGGAAGAGGCCGACCTGGACGGCCTGCCCGGCTATGTGCGGGAGGCGGCGGCCCAGGCCGCGGCCGAGCGCGGGGCGGAGGGCAAATACGTCATCACCCTGCTGCGCTCCTCGGTGGAGCCGTTCCTGACCTTCTCGACCCGGCGGGACCTGCGCGAGAAGGCGCACCGCGCCTGGACCAGCCGGGGCGCCAACGCGGGCGAGACCAACAACCGCGACCTGATCCGCGAGATCGTGGCGCTGCGGACCGAGCAGGCCCGGCTGCTGGGCTATCCGACATATGCCGACTACAAGCTCGACGACACCATGGCGAAGCAGCCGACGGCGGTCATGACCCTGCTGAACCAGGTGTGGGAGCCGGCGCGCGCGCAGGCGATCGCCGAGCGCGGCCTGATCCAGGCGGAAGCGGAGCGGGCCGGCTTCGACGGCGCCATCGAGGCGTGGGACTGGCGCTTCTACGCCGAGCGGGTGCGGAAGGCCCGCTACGACCTGGACGACGGCGAGATCAAGCCGTATTTCCTGCTGGAGAACATGGTCCGCGCCGCGTTCGACACGGCGACCCGGCTGTTCGGCATCACGTTCGTCGAGCGCACGGACCTGCCGCTCTACCATCCCGACGCCCGGCTGTACGAGGTCAGGGACAAGGAGACCGGCCGGCATGTCGGCCTGTTCATCCAGGACAATTTCGCCCGGGCCTCCAAGCGGTCGGGCGCTTGGATGAGCAGCTACCGCGACTCCGAATCCTATGTGGAGGAGGTCACGCCGATCATCGTCAACAACAGCAACTTCGCGAAGAGCCGGCCGTCGCTGCTGACCTTCAACGACGCGGAGACGCTGTTCCACGAGTTCGGCCACGCGCTGCACGGCCTGCTGAGCAAGGCGCGCTACCCCTCGCAGTCGGGCACCTCCGTCCGCCGCGACTTCGTGGAGTTCCCGTCCCAGGTCTACGAGCACTGGCTGTCGGCGCCCGAGACGCTGCGCGCCTACGCGGTCCACCACGAGACCGGCGAGCCGATCCCGGAGGAGCTGCTGGGCCGCCTGCTGGAGGCCCGCAAGTTCGGCCAGGGCTTCGACACGGTGGCCTATACCGGCTCGGCGCTGATGGACATGGAGATCCATTCCCAGGCCAACCCGGACAACCTGGACCCGGAAGCCTTCGAGCGCGACGTGCTGGACCGGCTGGGCATGCCGAAGGAAGTGGGCCTGATGCACAGGCTGCCCCACTTCAAGCACCTGTTCTCCGGCGGCTATGCGGCTGGCTACTATTCCTACATGTGGTCGGAGGTGCTGGACGCCGACGGCTTCGACGCCTTCAAGGAGGCGGGCGACCTGTTCGACCCCCGCCTCGCCGCCCGCCTGAAGGACATCTACGAAGCCGGCGACACCCGCGACCCGATGGAGCTCTACGTCGCGTTCCGGGGCCGCGAGCCGCAGACCGACGCGCTTCTGCGGAACCGGGGGCTGCCGGTGGGCTGAGGATCAGACCGGCTCGCCCTGCAACGCGGCCTCCCGGCGCTCCAGGCTGCCGGACAGCAGGGTGGTGCCGAGCGCCAGCAAGGCGAGCGCGGCGCCGACCCAGGGAATTTCGGCATAGGACACTCCCGCCGAGATCGCGATGCCGCCGAACCAGGCGCCGGCGGCGTTGCCCAGGTTGAAGGCGCCCTGGTTGAGGATGGAGGCGAGGTTCGGGGCATCGCTCGCCTCGTCCACCACCCGCATCTGGAGCGGGGCGACCAGGGCGAAGGCGACGATCCCCCAGACGAAGACCGTGGCGACGGCGGGCACGAACCAGGCGCCGGTGACGGTGAACGCCGCCAGCAGCGGCACCAGGACGCAGAAGATGCCGACCAGCGCCGGCATCAGCTTCCAGTCCGCCAGCCTTCCGCCCAGCAGGTTGCCCAGCGTCAGGCCGACTCCGAACAGCAGCAGGACCATGGTGACGCCGTGGGGCGAGACGCCCGTCACCTCCCGCAGGATCGGGGTGATGTAGGTGAAGACGCTGAACAGGCTGGCCGACGCCAGCACGCTGATGCCCATGGCGAGCAGCACCTGGGGACGGCGGACCACCCGGAACTCGCCCAGGAGGTTCGACGGCTCCTCCCGTCCGCCGCGGGGCACCCAGAGGACGATCGCCAGTTCGGCCAGGACGCTGATCGCCACCACGCCCCAGAAGGTCGAGCGCCAGCCAGCCCACTGGCCGAGCGCCGTGCCGAGCGGCACGCCCAGCACGTTGGCCAGCGTCAGCCCCGCGAACATCAGCGCGATCGCGCGGGCCCGCTGGCCGGGCGGAACCAGGTTGGCGGCCACCACCGACCCGATGCCGAAGAAGGTGCCGTGGCAGAAGGCGGTGACGATCCTGGCCGCCATCAGCGTCCCGTAGCCGGGCGCCACCGCGCACAGCACGTTGCCGACGACGAACAGGCCCATCAGGGCGACCAGGGCCGTCTTGCGCCGCAGCCTGGAGGTCAGGACCGCGAGGATCGGCGCGCCGACGACGACGCCGAGGGCATAGCCCGACACCAGCATGCCCGCGTTGGGAATGCTGACGCCGAGGTCCGCCGCCACCTCGGGCAGCAGGCCCATGATCACGAATTCGGTGGTGCCGATGCCGAACGAGGCGACGGCCAATGCTAGAAGCGGGAGGGGCATGGGGTTCGCTCGGGAGAAGGCCCGGAAGGGCGGTTGGAGGGCGCGTCGCTGACTCTCCTCCCGGCGCATATTGTTCGTTGACAAAACAGTATGTCAGGCGGAGCGGTTCTCCCAGGGAGGATCGCCGCAACGCAGCGTTACCGGCCGCGCATGACCTCGGCGGGAACCTCCCGCGGCGCCGGCCGGGAGAGCGGAGGGATGCGCAGGATCCAGCGGGCGCCGGGCCGGGCATCCTCCGTCCGCAGGCTGGCCTGGAGCTGGAGCGACAGCCCCTTGATCACCCGCATGCCCAGGCTGCCGCCGGTCTGGTCGGGGGTGAAGCCCGGCGGCAGGCCGGCGCCATGGTCGCGCACGGCCAGTTCCAGGTCGCCGCCGGGCAGCGCGCCGAACCGCACTTCGATCAGCCGCCGTCCCTCGGACGGGTTCGAATGCTTGATCGCGTTGGTCACCAGTTCCGTGACGATCAAACCCAGGGGCACGGCGCCGTCGGTCGGCAGCAGCACGGGATCGGCTTCGACCCGGATGGCGAACTCGGGTGCCGTGGCGCCGAGGTCGTCGCACAGCGCGCGGAGATAGACGTCGAAATCGACCCGCTCCACGTCGGTGCCGCGGTACAGCCGCTCGTGCAGGTGGGAGATGGCGCGGACCCGTCCGGCGGCCTCCTCGAACCGCCGCCGCGTCTCGGGGTCGGCGAATTGCCGGCCCTGCATGCCGAGCAGGGAATTCACCAGCTGGAGCGAGTTCTTGACCCTGTGGTTGACCTCGCGCAGCAGCAGTTCCTGGCGCTGCTCCCAGTGCTTGGCTTCGGTGATGTCCTGGGTGATGCCGAGAGCCCGGCAGGGCTGCCCCGCCGCGTCGCACAGGACGCGGCCCTCGCTGGAGATCCAGCACCAGTCGCCGTCGGGCTGGGCGACGCGGTATTCGCCCCGGAAGCGCCGGGAGGGTTCCCGGGTGGCGTTCCGGAGGCTGGCGAGGACGCGGTCCCGGTCGCCGGGATGGAGGTTCTCCAGCCAATCCTCCAGGGCGCCGCCGTCAAGCCGCCCGTCGAGGCCGCACATCGCGGCGAACCGGTCCGACCCGCGCGCCACGCCGGTTGCCAGGTCGACCTCCCAGGTGCCCAGGCTGGCGCCTTCGATCGCGAGGCGCAATTTCTCGTAATCCTCCCGCCGCGCGGCGTCGCTCCGGTCGAGGTGGGCGGCGAAGCGGATCACGACCAGCGTCAGCATGACCGTGGTCGCGAGAACAACCAGCGCCGTCGCCAGGCGCTCGGGGAACAGGCCGGCGTCGGCCGCCTCCAGCGCGAGCCAGCCGGCCGCGACCGGCACCCCGACGATGGCGGGGATCAGGCGGCGCGCCGTCGTCCCGCCCGGTCCCCGGCCGCCCAGGCTCAGCAGCCAGTCGGGCGGGCACAGGGCCAGCAGGGCGGCGAACAGGACGGCGAAGCCGCCCGCCGTATGGACCGCCATCGTCAGGTACGGGCCTAATGCATAGAGATTGTTCTCGCTGTAGAGATAGCCCAGCAGGGGCACGGAGACGAGCATCAGGCCGAGCAGGCCGACCGCGGACCCGCCGTTGCGGCTCCGGCATTTCTGGATCAGGCAGCAACCCAGAAGGACGAAGCCGACGGCCGACGCAGGAGCCATGCGGCCGGGATAGGCCATGGCCACCGTCTCGATCTCCCGCGGGAACAGGAGCCGGTCGGTACCGAAATCGAACCCGAAGGCGTCCTGGACCAGGGATTGGATCCCCGACAGAAGCACGAACGCGCCGCCGGCCCGCGCGGCGTTCCCGAAGCCGGCCGACAGCGCGGCCAGCCCCGTGCCGCCGACCAGGAGGCCCAGGGCCGTCAGCGGCTGCATCTTGGCGTCGTGGGGCGCCAGGCTCTTCAGGGTCTCGATGCCGAAGGCCCAGCCGAACAGCACGGTCGCCCCGAGCGCCGCGACCAGCAGGCCGGCGGCGAGCGCGAAGCGCTCGTTGCATCCGGTCATGGACGGCGAGACCGGATCGGTTCCATGGCGCCGGCAGTTATCTTCCTGGTCATGCCCCCTCCTGCTTGCGGGAGGTACAACCCGGGTCGGACCGGCCGGTTCCCTTATCCGCCCGGAAGGCTTGTCAGGCGGAAACCGCTCCCTGCGCCACGTAGTAATAGATCGACAGGAAATGGCAGGTGCTGCCGGCCAGCACGAACAGGTGCCAGACCGCGTGGTTGAACGGCATGCTCTCCCACAGGAAGAAGGCCACCCCGGCGGTATAGGCCAGCCCCCCGACCGCCAGCAGGATCACGCCTTCCGTCGCCATGTTCGCGATGATCGGGCCTATGGCGAACACGCCCAGCCAGCCCATGCCCAGGTACAGCATCAGCGACAGGCGGGCGTAGCGGTTGACGTGCAGGATCTTGAACACGACGCCGAAGGCCGCGATGCTCCACATGACGGCGAACAGGGTCCATCCCCAGGCGCCGCCCATGACCAGCAGGCAATAGGGCGTGTAGGTGCCGGCGATCAGCAGGAAGATGGCGGCATGGTCGCAGGTCTTGAACACCAGCTTGGCCCGCGCGTGGCGGACCGCGTGGTAGAGGGTGGAGGCGAGGTACAGCAGCACCAGGGTCGCCCCGTAGATGGTCAGGCTGACCAGGACCCAGACGTCGTCGTCCACCACGGCGAGCGCCACCAGGGCCGCCAGCGCCCCCACGGAGAGCAGGGCTCCGATGCCGTGGGTCACCGCGTTCGCGATCTCCTCCAGCAGGGTATATTCGTTGTCCATGGCGAGCGGGTCGGCGGCGAGCGGGTCGGCGGCATGGAGGTCGGCGGGCACGGACTCGGCGGGATGCGCTGGCATGGAACGGCTGCTCCTCGGTGGTGACTCCGGGCGGAACGCGGACGCGACAAATAGAATAACAAGTCTAGTGCGTGGATGTGACGATCCGATGAAGGATCGGATAAGGGTTGGGGTCAAAGCGTTCGCGGATCGAGCGCCGGCCTTCCTTCCGTCATTATCCCCCTGTAATCAAAGCGAACCGGGCGCTATGTTTGGAAGCAACCCGATGATTCGGGGCCGATAGATCCAGGGAGCGGATGGGAAACGATGAAGAGATTTTTTGCCGCCTTGTCCATCACGGCCTGCGCCGTATCGGCCCTCGCGGGCGGCCTGGCGCCGGGATCGGCCCATGCCCAGGATTTCCAGCCCGCCATCGTCTTCGACATGGGCGGCAAGTTCGACAAGTCCTTCAACGAGGCGGCCTATGCCGGCGCCGAGCGGTTCAAGAAGGAAAGCGGCATCGCGTACCGCGAGTTCGAGGTGACGCAGGAGGCCCAGCGCGAGCAGGCGCTGCGCAACATGGCCCGGCGCGGCGCCGACGTGGTGGTCGGCGTCGGGTTCGCCCAGGCGAGCGCCATGGGCAAGGTCGCGCAGGAATTTCCCGACACCAAGTTCTGCATCATCGACAGCGTGGTCGAGGCGCCCAACGTCCAGTCCATCACCTTCAAGGAGCATGAGGGATCCTTCCTGGTCGGCATGATGGCGGCGATGGCGTCGCAGACCGGCAAGGTGGGCTTCGTCGGCGGCATGGACATCCCGCTGATCCGCAACTTCGCGACCGGCTACCAGCAGGGCGTCAAGCACGCCAACCCGCAGGCGGAGGTCTTCCAGAACATGACCGGCACCACGCCGGCCGCCTGGCGCGACCCGACCCGCGGCGGCGAACTGGCCAGGAGCCAGATGGACCGCGGCGCCGACGTGATCTACGCCGCCGCCGGCGGGACCGGGCTGGGCGTCCTCCAGGCGGTGGCCGACAACAGGAAGCTGTCGATCGGCGTGGACAGCAATCAGAACCACCTGCATCCCGGTTCCGTCCTGACGTCGATGATCAAGCGGGTGGACGTCGCCGTCCATGACTGCATGAAGTCGGCGAAGGAAGGCACCTGGACCCCGGGCTCGCGGGTCCTGGGCCTGAAGGAGGACGGCGTCGGCTACGCCGTGGACGAGCACAACCGGGCGCTCGTCACCGAGGAGATGAAGCGGGAGGTCGATGCCGCGAAGGACCGGATCATCGCCGGCGAGCTTCAGGTCCAGCCGTACAAGCAGTGAAGACCAGCGGGCATCAGGACGGGGCGAGCGGCATGACCGGAAACCGGGCCGGCGACGGCATCGTGCAGGGCAGGCTCGGCGGCGGCCCGCCTCCCGATCCCGGGCCGCCGGCCCTCGAACTGGTCGGCATCGACAAGTGGTTCGGCGCCAACCACGCCAACAGGAACGTGTCCCTGGCCGTCCGCCGGGGCAGCATCCACGGCGTGATCGGGGAGAACGGCGCCGGCAAGTCGACGATCATGAGCATCGTCTACGGCTATCTGCGCGCCGACGGCGGCACCGTGCTGGTCAACGGCAAGCCGGCCGACATCCGCACCCCCCGGGACGCCATCGCGGCGGGCATCGGCATGGTCCACCAGCATTTCATGCTGGTCGATACCTTCACCGTGGTGGAGAACGTCCTGCTCGGCGCGGAGGGCGGCGCCACCCTGGCCCCCGGCCTGGCCCGCGCCCGCGGGGAACTCGAGCGGCTGGAGCGGGAATACGCGCTGGAAGTGGACGTGGACGCCGTGGTCGGCGACCTTCCCGTCGGGCTCCAGCAGCGGGTGGAGATCCTTAAGGCGCTGTACCGCGGCGCCGACCTGCTGATCCTGGACGAGCCGACCGGCGTGCTGACCCCGCAGGAGGCGGACCACCTGTTCTGCATCCTCCGCGCGCTGCGCGACCAGGGCAAGACGATCATCATCATCACCCACAAGCTGCGCGAGATCATGGAGCTGACCGACGCGGTCACCGTGATGCGCCGGGGCGAGGTGGTCGCCAACGTCAGGACGGCGGAGACCGGCCGCGACCAGCTGGCCGAGCTGATGGTCGGCCGCAAGGTGCTGCTCCGGGTCGACAAGAAGCCGGCGGAGCCCGGCCCGGTCGTGCTCGACGTGCGCGGCCTGACGGTGGTGGACCGCTCCGGCGTCGCCCGGGTCAAGGGCGTCAGCCTGTCGGTCCGGGCCGGCGAGATCGTCGGCATCGCCGGCGTCTCGGGCAACGGCCAGTCGGAACTGCTGGAAGCGCTGGCCGGCATCCATCCCCTGGCCGAGGGCACGGTCCGGCTGCACGGCGAGAAGATCAGCGACAAGGCGATGTTCACCGCCCGCGGCCTGCGCCGGGCCGGCGTCGCCCACGTGCCGGAGGACCGGCAGAAGGTCGGGCTGGTGACGTCCTTCTCGGCCTCGGAATGCGCGGTCCTGGGCTATCATGACGACCCGCGCTACAACGGCCGCATCCTGATGGACCGGGGCGCCATGCTCGGCCGCTGCCAGGCCGAGATGAAGAGCTACGACGTGCGCCCGCCCCTGCCGGGCCTGCGCGCGGCCAACTTCTCCGGCGGCAACCAGCAGAAGATCGTGCTGGCCCGCGAGATCGAGCGGAACCCCGACGTTCTGCTGGTCGGCCAGCCGACCCGCGGCGTCGATATCGGCGCGATCGAGTTCATCCACCGGCGGCTGGTCGAGCTGCGCGACGCCGGCAAGGCGATCCTTCTGGTCTCGGTCGAGCTGGACGAGATCCTGGCGCTGAGCGACCGCATCCTGGTGATGTTCGACGGCCACCTGGTCGGCGAGATCCCGGCCGGCCAGGCGACCGAGCGCCGGCTGGGCTTGATGATGGCCGGGATCACCGAGGAGGCGGCGGAGTAGAGACGTGCCCGACCTGCCTCGTTCGAAGCCGGCATGGAATCAATGAAATCGGCCACAGATGACGGCGATATCCTCAGATGACCAAGTCCGCATCTTTGTCCATCGCCGTAATCTGTGGCAAAAACCTGAATTACCCCTCCCGGATCTGCCGGACCAGCCGCGACACCGCCGCCCGCAGTTCCGACGTTCCGCCGGCCAGACGTTCGCCGACCACCCGCACGTCGCCGGCGGCGCGGCTGGTCTCGCCGGCGGCCTCGGCCATGCCGAGCGCGTCCGACGTGACGCCGCGGGTGGAAGACGCGGCCTGGGCGACGTTGCGGGCGATCTCGGCGGTGGCGGCGCCCTGCTCCTCGACGGAGGCGGCGATGCCGGCGGAAATCTCGTCGATCCGGGTCACCGTCAGGGAAATCCCGCCGATGGCGCCGGCCGCCGCCTCGCTGGCGGCGCGGATCCCGGCGACCTGTGCGGCGATGTCCTCGGTGGCGCGGGCGGTCTGGCCGGCCAGGTTCTTCACCTCGCCGGCGACCACCGCGAAGCCCTTGCCGGCCTCCCCCGCCCGGGCCGCCTCGATCGTGGCGTTGAGCGCCAGCAGGTTGGTCTGCTCGGCGATCTCCTGGATCAGCCGGACCACCTCGCCGATCCGCGACGCCGCCTCCTGGAGGCCGCGCACCGTTGCATCGGTCCGCTTCGCCTCCGCGTTGGCGTGCTTGGCGATCTCCGAGCTGGTCACCACCTGCCGGGCGATCTCGTGGATGGCGGCGGTCAGCTCCTCTGCCGCGGCGGCGACGGTCTCGACATTGACGGCGGCGTCCTCCGATGCCGTGCGGACGGCCCCGGCGCGGTCGCCGGTATCGCGCGAGGCGCCGACCATGACGCCGGAGACCTCGGCGAGGCGGGCGGAATCCGCTTCCAGCCGGGCCAGCACCTCGCGGACGCCGCCCTCCACCTCGTCGGCGAGGCGGCCCAGCCGGGCGCGCCGGTCCTGCTCGGCGTCGTGCTCGGCCCGCTGCCGCTCGGCGCGCAGCCGCTCGACTTCGTCGGCCTGGGCGCGCGATGCCGCCAGGGCGCGGGCGACGTCGCCGATATCGTCGCGCCGCTCGGCCGGCAGGTCGCCGGTCCCGGACTGGAGCGCCCTCCGGATGCGCGACAGCGGGGCGAGCACCAGGCTCGACAGGACCACCAGGGTGGCCAGCGCGCCGACCAGGGCGACGCCCATGTCGGACAGGAACCGGCGCAGCACGTTGCCCTGGACGAAAGCGTCGCCGCCGTCCGTGGTCAGCCGGGCGACCGCGCCCATCCGCCCGCCCAGGTCGGCGGGGGACAGGAGGATGTCGTACCGGGTCTCCTCGGCGTTCAGCAGGTCGCGGGCACCCCTGCCATAGGACAGCGCCGGGGTCTCGCCGGCCCGCGCCAGCTCGGTCCCGTCCGGCCGCACCAGGGTCAGCCCGGTCACCCGGGTGTTCCGGATCACCCGTTCCGCCGAGGCCTTGGCGGAGGCCGCGTCCGCCGCGTCGGGCAGCAGCCGCTCCAGCGCCCGGACGACGCCGGTCCCCTCCTCCGCGATCGTGCCGAGGAAGACGGAGCGCTGGCCGAAATAGAAGACCAGCAGCAAAAGGAGCTGCACCGCCACCAGGGCGGCCAGGACCCCGGCGGCCACCTTGCGGGCCAGCAGGCTTGAGAAGATGGCGGCGAGGTTCATGCGCGGCGGCTCCGGTCGGGCGGTATGGAAGTCAAGGGATCACAAGGTCGGCGGGTAATGCGGCGTCAGCGCCTTCTCGCGCCGCCAGGCCCGCCAGAACTCGCGGAGCCCCTGGCCCCGGTGCCCGCGGTTCCGGTTGGCGCGGCCGATCGCGAACAGCAGGCGGTACTGCTCCATCAGGTCTCGCCTGGCCTGCCGAAGCGTCTTGGAGCGGTCCCAGACATGGGTCATCTCCGCCCCGGCGCCGTTGACCTCCAGGATGGTGAAATCCTCGCCGGCCTGGAGCCGCGCGATGTCGGCGAATCGCACGTCGAACCGGCCGAACCAGAATTCCGGGATGGCGCGGGCGATGGCGTCGAACCGTTCGGTCATGGCCGGGGTGACCAGGTGGGTCCCGTCGCGGAAGATGCTGCCCCGGCTGTGGCTTCCGGCGAAGGCAAGCCGGACCGGTTCCCCCGCCTCGGGTATCCAATCCAGCCGGGCGGCGTGGCGCGGCAGGTAGAGGTGCGGCACCCGGCCTGCGCGCGGGTCGGCCAGGATCAGCTCCCGCAGGGTCGAGCGTCCGTCGCCGTGGACGTAGGGGAAGTATTTCAGCGTCAGCGACAATATCCGGCCCGTCTCCCGGCCGGGCTCGCGGACATAGAAGACTCCCGCCTCCGCCTCGTACGCCACGTGGCGCTGGAAGACCAGCCGCGCCCCGGCCGGGAACCCCTCCAGATAGGCCGCCAGCTCCCCCGGGTCGCGGACCAGCCGAACCCCCGCCCCCCGGCACCCCAGGTCCGGCTTGGCGACCACGGGGAAGCCCAGGCCGGCGGCGGTCATGGCCGCCTCCGCCGCCAGCGCCTCGCCGATAGCGTCGTCGGGATGGCCGGGCCGGTCCACCGCGACGAAGGGGGCGACATGGTCGGGCGCCGCCGCGCAGGCGAGGTCCAGGATGGCCGACTTGGACTCGCCGACCAGGCCGCCGCCGGGAAAGGACGGGTTCGCCGCGGTCGGCAGCGTGACGCCCCGGTAGCGCACCATCAGCCACAGGGCGTAGAGCGCGATCGGCCAGTAGAACCGGCGCATCGACCAGAACTCGAAGGCGCTGAGCGGGTCCCCGGCGGTGTCCAGGGGCGGCATCCCGGCATGCGGCACCGGCCAGGGCCGGTCGCGCGGTTCGGGAGCCGGCACGGGAAGGGCGGACGGCGGTTCGGCGAGCATGGTCATGGGGACACCCCGGTGTTGACGGGTTTTTCCGCGGACGGTCCGCGCATCACGCGCGGCAGGACCAGGGCGAGGAGGACGAGCGGCAGGAGCGCCAGGACGACGGCGGCCGTGGGCCCGATGCCGAAGGTGCGTTCCAGCAGCTCGCCGAGCGCCTGCCCCAAGGCGGTCGCCAGCCAGAACAGCCCCGCGGTCCAGGCCGCGACCGCCGCGACGACCAGGGCGGCGAACCGGGGGAAGGACACGCCCAGCAGCCCGGCGGCGGTGTATGTGGCGAGCCGCAGGCCCGGCACCACGCGGGCGACCAGGACGGCGATTCCCAGCCTTCCGTCGAGCGCCGCGCGCGCCCGATCGACCCGGGCATCCTCCAGCCGCCGGCGCAGCGCCGGCACCCGGAGCGCCAGCCGGCCCGTGCCGTAGAGGCCGAGGTCGCCGAGCGCGATGCCCCCGGCCACCGCCAGGAAGGCGGCGGGCCAGCCGATCGTGCCGTCGAGCGCCAGGGCCACGCCGGCCGCGATCGCCACGTCCTCCAGCAGGAAGGTGATCAGGACCAGCGCCGGCAGGATGACCCAGGGATCGGCGGACGCTGCGACCAGCGCCCCGAGGGTGGCTTCCAGGCTCGTCAGCATGCCATGCCCTCCGCCCGGGCGATCGCCGCCCGCACGGTCGGGGCGGCGTTCCACGGCAGGAAATGGTCGGCGCCGTCCAGGATCACCGTCTCGACCCGGCAGGCGCCGGTCAGGTGCGCCTCGGCATAGGCGACGTTGGAGAAGGGCACCAGGTCGTCCTCGGTGCCGTGGACGATCAGCACCGGGCAGCGGACCAGCGCCAGTTCCGGGCGCAGCGCCTCCAGCTCCGGCTTGAGCGCCAGCAGCTCGGCGTTGGCGTTGCGGATCGGGCGCGGCAGGACGGCCCTCACGGGCGCCCAGGCGCCGACATGCTGCAAGGGATGGATCCGCTCCAGGCCGGGATCGAGCGAGGCGGCCAGCAGGATCAGGGCCCGCACCCGCTCCGGATGGCGCGCGGCGGCCAGGGCGGCGATCGGTCCACCCAGGGAATGGCCGAGCAGGATCGCCGGCCGGCTACCGTCCGGCAGCAGCGCCGCGACGGCGTCGGCCTGGTCGGCGAGGTCGGTGACGGCGCCTTCCGGACCGCTCTCCCCGAAGCCCAGCCGGTCCAGCGCCACCACCTCCAGCCCCGGCGGCGGATCGGCCAGGAAGTCGGCCCAGCCGTCGGCGGCGCCCGGCGTGCCGTGGACCAGGATCAGCCGGGCCGCCGCGGGATCGCCCGCCGTCAGGTAGCTGACGGTGACCGGCGGTTCGCCCTCCGCAAGGCCGCCGAGGGACAGGCTGCGGCGCAGGGGCTCCATCGTCGCCGCCGGGGTCGCGGGTCCGGGCACGCCGCACCCGGCGGCGCCGAAGGCGACGGCGATCAGGCCGGCGGCGCGGAGGAGCGAGCGGAACCTCACGCGCAGGCCCCCGGCCGGACGAACGGTGCGCCGGCGGCGCGCCGCCGGGCGTCGTGGTGGAGACGGTGGAACCAGGTCTGCTGCGCGGTGCTGCCGCCCAGCAGGTACAGCCGGGGCAGCAGCGGCCCCAGGGTCGCCGCCGCCTCCGCGAACCGGCCGGCGGCATGGGCCGCCAGGGCGCGGGCGGCGGGGACCGCGACCTCGCGCCAGACCGACCGGCACGACGCCGGCCCGGTCGCGGCGAACCCTTCCATCCCGGCCAGCAGGCAGGCCACCGCCTCGCCGTCGCCCGCCCGCGCCAGGGCATAGAGGTAATGCAGATCGAGGAAGCCGTTCTGCCGGTCGTGGATGCGCGGCCGGACATGGTCAGCCACGTCGGCCCAGCGCCCGCCGACATCGACGCCGCGCAGCTCCAGGCGCGACAGCAGCGAGACGGCGTTGACCTGGTCCTGGACATGGGTCTTGCGCACGCCCCAGACCCGCCCGTCGAACAGCGCCAGGGCGGCGGCCTGCTCGTCCAGCTCCAGGCGGAACAGGGCGCTATGCCACCAGTTGTGGGTATACATGAAGCTGGAGCAACGCTCCCAGGTGCCGGACAGCGGCTCGACGAAGGCCAGCCCGGCGGCGGGATCGCCGCGCGCCTCCAGCACATGGGCCACGGCATGCTGGGCCCAGGGGTCGTCCGGGTTCATGGCGACGGCGCGTCGGCCCGCGTCCTCGGCGGCGTCCAGGGCCCCCGCCTGTTCCAGCGCGAAGGCCAGCATGCCCCAGGCGTAGCTGGTCCGCCAATTGTGCGGCAGGGCGGCCTCCGCCAGTTCGCGCATGCCCGCCCGGTCGCCCCGGTTGAGCTGGTGGATCTGGGCGAGCTTGAGGTTGAGCAGGTCGCGCGGCCAGCGCCGGGCGATGGTCCGGTGCAGGTGGAGCGCCCGGTCGGTCGCACCCGCCCCCCAGGCGTCCAGCGCCGCCACCGTCAGCCGCTCCCGCTCCGACGCGCCGCGCGCCAGGGTGCGGGCGCGCTCCAGGAAGGGGGCGGCCTTCGCCGCGCCCTCCGCGGTCTGGAGGAACAGGTACAAGGCCCCGGAATAGGCCTGGAGCAGGGCGCAGCCGGGATCGGCCTCGGCGGCGGCCAGGAGCAGGCCGGCCTCCCGGCCGTGGCTCAGGACCTCCTTGGTGAAGCGGTCGATCGCCTCGACGGTGGCGGGAGAGTCCGTCGTCACGGCCAGCCCGAATCGGTCGCGCCGGATCGCCATGCCGTCAGCTCCTTCCCAGGCGGGCGCGGGACCGCCCGAACGGCAGCAGCGCCGCCAGGTCGGCCCGCCGAAGCGCCAGGATGGCGGCGGACGCGATCCAGACGCCGCAGGCCAGGGCGAACAGTTCCCCGCCGTCCAGGCTGCCGTCGGTGTTCACCACCTGGATGCCCAAGGGCGTGAACAGGTGGAAGAAGACGGCGCCGCTGATGACGCCGAGGGCCAGCAGGGCTCCCGCCCCCTGGAACAGCACCCGGCCGGTGGCCAGCCCGGCCAGCAGGAGCGCCGAGGCGACCAGCTCGGCCGTTCCGACCACGTACTGGCTGAACGGCCCGGTCGGGGCGAACAGCCCGGCGAAGCCGAATCCCGCCGCCCAGGCGTCCAACGTGCCGAAGATGTGCCGCGTCTCGGGGCTGTCGGTGAACTTGAAGAACAGCGACTGCACGAAGACGAAGGCGATGTAGAGGGACAGGGCTCCGACCAGGAACCGGCGCCGTCGATCGGTCATGGAACGCTCCCCCTCACTTTCCCAGGACGGCGGGCCAGTTGCGGTCGGCGCTGGCGATGAAGCCGGGGATATCCTTCTCCCACCGCTGCTGGACGTCCTGGTCGTAGTTCAGGTACAGCCTGTCGTCGACCACCTTCCAGAATTTCGGGTCGCCCGACGCGGTCTTTCCCTGGGCGATCGCCCAGGCGCAGTACCCACCGTACTGCGGCGCGTATTTCTCCGGCGCCGCGAGGAACAGGTCGCGGTTCTCCGCGGAGGCGAAGCGCCAGTCCGCGTCCATCCACCGGGTCGAGAATTCCTTGCTGCCCTCGACCGGCTTCCCCTGGGTGAAATAGGCCACGGGGTCGTAACCGCCGACCGCGAGGCTGCTGAAGAAGCCGGTATGGATCGCGGGCTCCTTCGCCAGGGCGGGCGGTGCGAACGAACCGGCCGCCGCCAGGGCGGCCAAGGCGACGATCAGCGGGCGTACTGCGCTTCGAGACATCGTGAAACCCTGCCAAGTGATAGGGAGACGCGGACCGCGTCCGTATCGGCACCACAATGTCCCGGATCCGCGCACGTTCTAAATCACATCCGCTCACCAAAGCGTGATGTTGTTCACATCGTCGTGATTACTGGAATACGCTGTATCGGAAAGGGCGGAAATCCTGGATTCGTTTTGGATGAAACAAACCAGTCGGTCCTCTCCGCCGCCCCTGCCCTGCGCGGCGGAAAGCCGTATGATCGCGACGAATGTCGCCAAAGGCGCGCAACTCCGACCTACCGGGAGAGGGATCCGCCCGTGACCGCGCATCAGACCCAGGACCTCCCCGCCGCCCCGGCGGCGCCGGCGGCAACGGCTCCGGCCCGGCGCCGCTGGCTGCCCGCACCTCCGGGACCGCTGCGGAACGCCCATACCTTCGGCTGGCTGGTGACCGTCCTGGCCGCCTTCATGGCCGTGGAGAGCATCGGTTTTCCCTGGCCGGGGGAGGAATACGCGGCCTTCAACCGGCTGGCGGCCTGGGTCACGGGCGGGCTGCTGGTGCTGGCCGCCGGCTCGCTGGCCTGCGTGCTGACGGGACGCATGCTGGCCGGGCGCATGGGCATCGTGCTCTACGGCTGCGGCGTGGTCGGCGCCATGACCGTGATCCTGGGTCCCGGGACGGGGATCGACGTGCTGGCCGCCACCTGCCTGTTCGCCGGGCCGGCGCTGCTGTTCGCCCGGACGGAGCGCCTCGCGCTGGCCGTGGGGTGCGCGCTGTGCGTCGCCGTCATCGCCTTCATGCAGGTCTGGATCCGCCTGGGCTACGCGCCCTATGCCCCGGCGACGGCGGCCAACCTGGCGGAGGTCCGGACCGGCGTGGTGATCGTCGCCGCCTGCGTCGGCGTGCTGGTGGTCTATCTCTACTGGTCGGCGGAGATCGCCCGGGGTGCCGCGGCGCGGGAGGCGGCCCGGTCCGACGCGCTGCTGCTGAACGTGCTGCCGGCCAGCGTCGCAGACCGCCTGAAGGCCGGGGAGCAACGGATCGCCGACCGGCTGGACGCCGTGACGGTGCTGTTCGCCGACATCGCGGGCTTCACCGCCTTCGCCGCCGACCGCAACGCGGCCGAGGTGGTGGAGGTGCTGGGCGGCCTGTTCTCCCGCTTCGACGCGCTGTGCGCGGCGCATGGGGTGGAAAAGCTGAAGACCATCGGCGACGGCTACATGGCGGTCGCCGGCGCCCCCGCCGGCCTGCCCGACCATGCCGGCGCCGCGGCCCGGGTGGCGCTGGGCATGATGGAGGCCATGGCCGAGACCCTGCGCGACCATCCCGGCCTGGGGCTGCGCGTCGGCCTGAACACCGGCCCGGTGGTCGCCGGCGTGATCGGCACGCACAAGTTCGCCTACGACGTCTGGGGCGACACGGTCAACCTGGCGAGCCGCCTGGAGTCGCGGGCCTCCCCCGGCACCATCGCGGTCTCGGCCAGCACGCGCGACGCGCTGGGCGAGCGCTTCCGGCTGGAGCCGCTGGGCACGGCGGAGCTGAAGGGCATCGGCGCGGTGCCGGTATGGCGGCTGGTCGGGAGTGCGGAGGAGTGAGGGGGACGCGTTCGGGCGGCCAGGGGCCGGCGCGTCGGGTCGGCGGAACCCTTGAGGTCGTGGCGCCTGGGTGCCGCTTCGGGCCTGCCTTGGACGGCGTTGGAGCGAAACAACAAAAATCGTCCAAAGATAACGGCGATGTACTCAGATGACCCAGGGCTGTCCGGCACGGTCATTGCCTACCACTCAAAAGGCGCAGCTAAGGGCATCGGCGCCCCCTTTTCGTCATAGCCGGACTTGATCCGGCTATCTCCCTGCATTGCAGCGCTTTCGGAGTCTGCAAGCGATGACCGGGTCAAGCCCGGTCATGACGATCAGAAGAAGGTCGCTCCGCCGGAAAGGCCTCCTTCGGTTGTCAAAGCAATAACCGCGCCGGACAGCCGACAGATGATCCGGTTCGTATCTTTGTCCATCGCCGTAATCTGTGGCAAGAACTTGGATTATGTTTGCGCCCCTCCCGCTATCCCGGCCGGCTTCGCCAGCTTCAGGGCAAGCACCTCTCCCAGGGTGAGCGCCCTGGTGTCTCCCACGCGCGGGAATCTGTCTGAATCCGGGACCCGGACACTTCGCGCCTCACAGCGCTCCATCCCCCTTCGGCACGCGGACGCGCTTCGGCAAGCGCTCCTTGTCGAGCAGCAGTCCGGTGTCATCGTCCCGCATGTCGGCGATGTCGCCGAAGGGATCGTTGAAACACAGCGCGAACAGGCACATCGCATAGGCGCCGATGGATGCGGCAGGGTCGCCCTTCTCGATGCGTTGATAGGTCTGCTTGGACAGGCTCGTCCGCTCCAGCATCATCGCCACCGTCAGCCGGCGCTTTCTGCGGGAAACCGGGGTCAGACCACCATTTCCCCGGAAGGTCGTTGGGATGGAACTCCTTTGGGAAATGGTGGTCTGACCCCGGTTTCCTTCGCGCGCCCCCTACCCCTCGCTCAGCCACCGCTCCGCCGCGCGGGCGATGCGGTCGGGGTAGTCGGGGAGGTCGGGGCCGATCAGGGGGAGGTCCAGGTCGGCGACGATGCGGGCGACCGTGGCGGTGTCGAGGGGCAGGCCGGCGGTGCGGGCGCGGCGGGCGATGACCATTTCCTGGCCCCAGAAATAGACCTTCGTGGCGCCGGTGTTGGCGCGCATGCGGCGGACCTGCTCCACCCGGTCGTCGCCGTTGAGCGGCAGCCAGATGTCGGCCAGCAGGGTGTCTGCCCGCGCTTCGGGCGTCCAGGACAGGGCGTCGGCGTTGACGACGGCGACCTTGGCGGTGGCATCGGGCGGGAGCTGGGCGAAGACGCCGACCGCCTCGATCATGGCGATGACCTCCGGGTCGAACTCGACCACGGTCACCGCCGCGACCTCCGGGCGAAGCGCCGCGTTGGCGGCGGCCCAGCCCATGCCGAGGCCCATCACCACCGTGTGGCCGAAGGCGGCGCGGCAACCCAACTCCTGGCTCTCGATCTCCATGGGGGTCATCGACATCCAGGTGCGCAGGCCCGCGGTCTCCCCGGTGCCCTCGGTGCGGGTCAGCACCGCCATGTCGGTCACGACCTGCACGCCGCTCCAGTAGCCGGGGCACAGGCTGAACGGCGCCACGTCGAGGCGCCAGCGCTCGCCCCGGGCGGGGCGATAGGCCGGGCGGAACAGGTCCGGGGCGTAGAGCGGCGCACCGCCCGGACGGACCAGCCCTTCCGGAACATCCTGCGTGTCGACTGGCATGCCTTTCCCTTTCCCATGATGGCCGCAGGGTCCAATCATACAGAGGGATTACCTATTCAGGGCATGACCGTTTCGGGACCGTCCCCTTTCCGCCGGCCCATCCCGCTTGCCTCGCCTGGTCTAACCGGGCAAGTTCCAGGTCAACGGGAACGATCGGGGCAGGCGCTCGGCATGGCATCCGGAACGACGGCGACGGGCAGCGGCAAGGGGTTCGGGCAACCGGGGGAGGTGCCGGGATGGGTCAACTACGCCCTGCTGCCGGTGCTCAACCTCGCCGCGGCGCTGGTGGTCTCCAGCCTCGTGATCCTGGCGATCGGCGAGAACCCGCTGGCCGCGATGGAAGTGCTGCTCTACGGCTCGTTCGGCTATCCGGAGGCGATCGGCTTCACGCTGTACTACGCCACCAACTTCATCTTCACCGGGCTGGCGGTGTCGGTCGCCTTCCATTGCGGGCTGTTCAACATCGGCGGCGAGGGGCAGGCCTATATCGGCGGGCTCGCGATCGGGCTGGTCGGGCTGGCGTTCGGCGGGGTGCCGTGGCCGGTGGTGGCGGCGGTGGCGATCGTGGCGGGCGCCCTCGGCGGCGCCGCCTGGGCCTATATCCCGGCCTATCTCCAGGCGAAGCGCGGCAGCCACATCGTCATCACGACGATCATGTTCAACTTCATCGCCGCGTCTATCATGACCTACCTGCTGGTGGACGTGCTGATCGCCCCCGGCCAGCAGTCGCCGGAAAGCCGGCAGTTCGACCAGTCCACCTGGCTGCCCTTCATGCACGAAGCGCTGGGCCGGATCGGCATCGACATCCCCAACTCGCCGCTGAACCTGTCCTTCGTCTGGGCGCTGGCCTGCTGCGCGCTGGTCTGGGTCTTCGTCTGGCACACCCGCTGGGGCTACGAGATCCGCACCGTCGGCCAGAACGAGCGGGCGGCGGTCTATGCCGGCATCTCGCCGTCGCGCAACATCATCCTGGCCATGGCGATCTCCGGCGCGCTGGCCGGATTCGTCGGGCTGAACGAGGTGCTGGGCGTCCATCACCGGCTGATCCTGGGCTTCACCGGCGGGGTCGGGTTCGTCGGCATCGCGGTGGCGCTGATGGGGCGCAACCACCCCGTCGGGATCGTGCTGGCGGCGCTGCTGTTCGGCGCGCTGTACCAGGGCGGGTCGGAGCTGGCGTTCGAGTTCCCCACCATCAACCGGGAGATGGTGGTGGTGATCCAGGGGCTGGTGATCCTGTTCGCCGGCGCGCTGGAGAACCTGTTCAAGGCCCGGATCGAGGCGCTGTTCCGGCGCACCGTCCGCCGGCCGGCGGCGGCGGGCTGAGGGAGAGGGAGGCAAGGCCAAGCGATGGATTACCTCACCCTCCTCTCGGTCCTGGACGGCACGGTGCGGACCGCGGCGCCGCTGGTGCTGGCCGCCCTGGCGGGGTTGTTCGCCGAACGGTCCGGCGTGGTCGATATCGGCCTGGAAGGCAAGATGCTGGCCGGGGCCTTCGCGGCGGCGGCCGCGGCCTCCGTCACCGGGAGCCCGTGGCTGGGGCTGCTGGCCGCGGTCGGCGCCGGCATCCTGCTGTCCATGGTCCACGCCTATGCCACGGTCACCCACCACGGCAACCAGGTGGTCAGCGGCATGGCGATCAATATCCTGGTCGCCGGGCTGACCCCCACCCTCGCCTTCGCCTGGTTCCAGCAGGGCGGCCAGACGCCGATCCTCCAGGCGGGGGAACGGTTCGAGTCCCTCACACTGCCCTTGGCCGACACGCTGGGCGGCGCCGTCCCGGTGCTGGGTCCGCTCTACCGCGAGGTGATCAGCGGGCATAACGTATTGGTGTATGCGGCCGTGCTGGCGGTGCCGGCCGCGGCCTGGGTGGTCTACCGCTCCCGCTTCGGGCTGCGGCTGAGGGCGGTCGGCGAGAATCCCAGCGCGGTGGACACCGCCGGGATCTCGGTGGCGAAGCTGCGCTATCAGGCGCTGGTGATCTGCGGCGCGCTGACCGGGGCGGCGGGTGCCTATCTCTCGACCGCGCAGGGGGCCGGTTTCGTGCGCGACATGACCGCGGGGATGGGCTATCTGGCGCTGGCGGCGCTGATCTTCGGCAAGTGGCGGCCGGCGCCGACGCTGTTCGCCTGCCTGCTGTTCGCGCTGGCCGACGCGGTTCAGATCCGGCTCCAGGGCGTCGCCATCCCCGGGATCGGGATCATCCCGGTGCAGTTCATCCAGATGCTGCCCTATGTGCTGACCGTGCTGCTGCTGGCGGGATTCGTCGGCAAGGCCGTGGCGCCGAAGGCCAGCGGCATACCTTATGTGAAGGAACGATGAGCAGTCTCGACACCATGATCCCGCTGGCGCGCGAGGCGATGCGGCGGGCCTATGCGCCCTATTCCAAATTCCCGGTCGGCGCCTGCCTGCGCACCGACGGCGGCCGGTTCTACGCCGCCGCCAACGTGGAGAACGCGGCCTATCCCCAGGGCCAGTGCGCCGAGGCCAGCGCGATCGGCATGATGGTCGCGGGCGGCGACCGGCGGATCGTCGAGGTGGTGGTGATGGGCGGCACGCCCGGCGACGGCATGCTCTGCACCCCCTGCGGCGGCTGCCGCCAGCGGCTGCGGGAGTTCTGCGCGCCGGACGTGCAGATCCATGTCTGCGGGCCGGAGGGGCTGCGCCGGACGGTGACGCTGGAGGAGCTTCTGCCGCTCTCCTTCGGCCCCAAGAACCTGAGCTTCTGATGGATAGGGAGATAGACATGGAATGGGCAGCCACTCCCCACGATGCCGCTGCCGTCATCGCGGAGCGGGCGCCGGGGTTCACGCCCCGGGTCGGCATCGTGCTCGGCTCCGGCCTGGGCGGGCTGGCGGACCGGATCGGGGATGCGGTCGCGATCTCCTACGCCGATCTGCCCGGCTTCCCGCGCCCCGGCGTGCATGGCCATGCCGGGCGGCTGGTGCTGGGCACCCTGGGCGGGCAGAATGTCGCCTGCATGCAGGGGCGCGTCCACCTGTACGAGGGCGCGGGGCCCGCGGCGATCCGGCTGCCGATCCGGGCGCTGAAGCTGGCCGGCTGCGAGACGCTTTTCCTGACCTGCGCCGCCGGGTCGCTCCGGACGGAGGTCGGCCCCGGCCGGCTGATGGCGATCACCGACCATATCAACATGCAGGGCACCAACCCGCTGGTCGGCCCCAACGACGACGAATTCGGTCCCCGGTTCCCCGGCCTGAAGGACGCCTGGGACCCCGCGCTGACCGGGCATCTGGCCGCGACGGCGGAGGGACTGGGGATCGACCTTGCCCAGGGGGTCTACGCGGCTTGGCTCGGCCCCTGCTTCGAGACGCCGGCGGAGGTGCGGATGCTGAAGGCGCTGGGCGCCGACGCGGTCGGCATGTCCACCGTGCCGGACTGCATCGTCGCCCGCCACTGCGGGTTGACGGTCGTGGGGTGCGCGGTCATCACCAACCTGGGCGTCGGCCTGGGCGACGGGGAGGTCAGCCACGACCAGACCCTGCGCTCGGCGGCATCGGCGGCGGCGGACCTGGAGCGGCTGGTGGTTGGGTTCCTGGAAGGATTGGACCGGTGACGACATTGGATGCGGCGGCACGGGCGCTGCCCCTGCTGGACCTGACCAGCCTGAACGACGACGACACCGAGGAGCGGATCGCGGCGCTCTGCGCGCGGGCGGTGACCCCGGCCGGCAGCGTCGCCGCCGTCTGCATCTATCCGCGGTTCATTCCGGTCGCGAAACAGCTTCTGGAAAACAAGGGCGTCGCCATCGCCACGGTGGTCAATTTCCCCGGTGGTGGCGCTTCGGCGGCCGAGGTCGCCGGGGAAACCCGGGCCGCCGTCGCGGCGGGCGCGGACGAGATCGACGTGGTGCTGCCCTGGCGCGACTTCATGGCGGGGGAGCGGACGGTTCCCCGCGACGTGCTGCGCGCCTGCCGGGACGCCTGCGGCGACGGGATCCTCATGAAGGTGATCCTGGAGACCGGCGGCTTGGCCGACGCCGGCCTGATCGAGCAGGCCGGGCGCGACGCGGTGGCCGCCGGGGCGGATTTCCTCAAGACCTCCACCGGAAAGCTCCAGCCGGCGGCGACCTTGGAAGCGGCGGCGATCCTGCTGGATGTCATCCGCGACTGCGGGCGGCCGGTAGGCTTCAAGGCGGCGGGCGGCATCCGCGACACCGCCGGGGCCGCCGCATACCTGCATCTGGCGGACACCGTCATGGGGCCGGGCTGGGCCACGCCGGCCACTTTCCGCTTCGGCGCCAGCGGGCTGCTGGACGCGCTGCTGGCCGACCTGGGCCACGGCGCGACCGGGCAGAAGCCTTCCAGCGGTTATTAAGGATACGGAACGATCCATGCTTCCTCAGGAAATCATCCGCAAGAAGCGGGACGGCGGCACCCTTTCCGATGCCGAGATCAAGGGCTTCATCGAGGGCGTCACCGCCGGGTCGGTGACCGAGGGGCAGATCGCGGCCTTCTGCATGGCCGTGTTCTTCCGCAAGATGGGCCTGGAGGAGCGGGTCGCCCTGACCCGCGCCATGACCCGTTCCGGCACCGTACTGGATTGGAAGCCGCTGGGCCTGCCCGGCCCGGTCCTGGACAAGCACTCGACCGGCGGGGTCGGCGACAAGGTCAGCCTGATCCTGGCCCCCGTGGTCGCCGCCTGCGGCGGGTTCGTGCCGATGATCTCCGGCCGCGGGCTCGGCCATACCGGGGGCACCCTGGACAAGCTGGACAGCATCCCCGGCTACGTCTCCCTGCCCGACCGGCCGACGCTGGAACGGGTGGTCCGCGATGCGGGCTGCGCCATCATCGGGGCGACCGACGCCTTCGCGCCGGCGGATAAGCGCGTCTACGCCGTGCGCGACATCACCGCGACGGTCGAGTCGCTGGACCTGATCACCGCCTCGATCCTGTCGAAGAAGCTGGCCGCCGGGCTGGACGCGCTGGTCATGGACGTGAAGTTCGGCTCCGGCGCCTTCATGGCGCAGTTCGACGATGCGCTGGCCCTGGCCGACAGCATCGCCACGGTCGCGACCGGCGCCGGCATGCCGACGGTGGCGCTGCTGACCGACATGAACCAGGTGCTGGGCCGCACCGCCGGCAACGCCCTGGAAGTGCGCGAGTCGATCGACCTGCTGACGGGGGCCGGCCATGACAGGCGCCTGTACGAGGTGACCGCCGCGCTGTCCGCCGAACTGCTGGTGCTGGGCGGCCTGGCGCGCGACGCGGAGGCCGGCCGCGTGATGGTGGACGAGGCGATCTCCACCGGACGGGCCGCCGAGCGGTTCGCCGCCATGGTCGCGGCGCTGGGCGGCCCGGCCGACCTGCTGGAGAATCCCGACACCCACCTGGCGGAAGCGCCGTTCCTGCGGGAGGTCCGGATCCGCGACGAGGGCTTCGTCACCGCCGTGGACACGCGGGCGCTGGGCATCGCCGTGGTCGCCCTGGGCGGCGGCCGGACCCGCGTCCAGGACCCGATCGACCCGGCGGTCGGGCTGTCCGACGTCGCCGGCCCGGGTGACCGGACCGGCCCGCACGCCGCCCCGCTGGCGATCATCCATGCCCGGACCGAGGAGGCCGCCGAAGCCGCCGCCGAGGCGGTCCGCGCCGCCTTCGCCGTGGGACACTCGGCGCCGGCGCCGACCCCGCCGATCGCCCGGCGGCTGGCGCGGTAGCAAGTGCGACAGGAAACCGGAAGTTCCCGGGCCGAGACCCTCCGCGGCATCGGCCTGCTGACCCTGGCGCTGGTGGCCTTCGCCGTGATGGACGTGCTGATCAAGTGGCTGTCTGCCAGCTACGGCACCTTCCAGATCGTGTTCTTCCGCTCGGTCTTCGGCCTGGTGCCGCTGAGCGTGCTTGTGGCAAGCTCGGGCGGCATCGGGCTGCTGCGGACGTCCCGGCCGGGCGGGCACGTGCTGCGGTCGCTGGTCGGGGCCAGCGCGCTGGTCTGCTTCTTCTTCGCCTTCAAGCACATGCCGCTGGCCGACGTCTACGCGATCCATTTCGCGGGGCCGCTGTTCCTGACGGCGCTGTCCGGCCCGATGCTGGGCGAACATGTCGGCTGGCGCCGCTGGAGCGCCGTCGGGGTGGGCTTCATCGGCGTCGTCGTGATGCTTCGGCCCGGCAGCGGCATGTTCACCCCGGTGGCGCTGGTGCCGCTGCTGGGGGCCGTGTTCTACGCCTTCGCCATGATCTTCGTGCGGAAGTTGAGCCGGACCGAGACCAACGCGGCGATCGTCTGCTACTTCACCCTGACCGGCGTCGCGGTCGGCGCGATCGGCATGATCGCGGACTGGCGGACGCCCGACCTGGCCGGGTTCGGCCTGCTGGCCGCCGTCGGCATCCTGGGCGGCATCGCGCAGATCATGATGACCCAGGCCTTCCGCTCGGCCCCGGCCGCCGTGCTGGCGCCGTTCGAATACTCGGCGATGATCTGGGCGGTCCTGTTCGGCTACCTGGTGTTCGCCGACGTGCCGACCTCGGCGGTGATCGTCGGCGCCCTGATCGTCTCGGCCAGCGGGCTCTATATCCTTCACCGGGAGACACGCCGGCCGCCCCGGCCGGTCACCGAAACGACCGGGGAGGCCGTGGCACCATGACAATGCCGGATATTCCGAAGGCCGAGCTTCACGTCCACCTGGAAGGGACCGCCACGCCGGAGCTGGTCCGGGCGCTGGCGGAGCGCAACGGGATGGCGCTGCCGCCCGGGCTCTTCACGGAGGCGGGCCACTTCGCCTGGACCGACTTCCTGCACTTCCTGAAGGTCTACGACGACGCCGCGTCCGCGATCCGGACCGCGCGGGACTACCGCGACGTGACATACGATTACCTGCGCCGCTGCGCCGCCGAGGGCGCCGTCTATGTGGAGGTCATGTCGTCGCCCGACCACGCGAGGATGGCCGGACTGTCGTTCCAGGACCATCTGGACGGCATCGTCCAGGGGTTCGAGGATGCCCGCGCCGAGTTCGGCATCGAGGCCCGGCTGATCGTCACCTGCGTGCGCCATTTCGGAGTCGAGCGCGGGCTGGAGGTCGCCCGGGCCTGCACCCGGCACCGGCACCCGCTGCTGACCGGGTTCGGCATGGGCGGCGACGAGAACCACCTGTCCGCCGCAGACTTCGCGCCGGTCTTCGCCATCGCCCGGCACGACGCCGGCCTGGGCTGCACCGTCCATGCCGGCGAGTCAGCAGGGCCGGAGAGCGTGCGCGACGCCCTGGACCACCTGCCGGTCGGCCGGATCGGCCACGGCGTCCGCGCGATCGAGGACGCCGACCTGGTCCGCCGGATCGCCGGGGAAGGCATCGTGCTGGAGGTCTGCCCGACCAGCAACATCCGCACCGCGGTGTACGGCTCCTACGCCGACCATCCGCTCAATCGGCTGCGCGAGGCCGGCTGCGCCGTCACGCTGAACAGCGACGACCCGCCCTATTTCGCGACCACCCTGGGCGGCGAATACGGGATCGCGGCGGAAGCGTTCGGCTGGGGTGAGGACGACCTGCGCAATGCTACGGTGACGGCGCTGGAAGCGGGTTTCCTGGACGACGAAACGCGCGCTCGCCTGCGTCGGGTCACGTCGGCCGGCAGCCCAGCCGCAGGGCGCCCCAATGGCGGCCATGGACCAGGATCGGGGCACTGACGTCCTTCAGCAGCAGGAACTTGCCGCCGCCCATGTCGCGGCGATAGGTCTGGACCAGGGCCGGCGCCCGGCTGCGGGCGGCGGCGACGCCGGTGAAATCGTCGAACAGGCGGCGGTTGCGGCAGTTGGCGGCGTTCCAGGCCGGCTCGCCCGGCCGTTGGGGCTGCGAATATTTGAGGTTGTGGGTCGGCAGGTAGCCGTTGCGGTCCACCGCGACGCAGAAATCGATCCGCGCCTCCTTCCGGAGCACCGCCTCCTGGATCGGCGGCAGCAGGCGGTCGCACAGCTCCGTATAGGCGGTCAGGTACTGCTGGGGATCGGTCCCGGGGATCGGCTGGTAGGCGGTCGAGAACATCGCCGCGGCGCCGATGCCGCCCTCGTCGATGGTGTCGTCGAACAGGCCGGAGATCTGGCGCGCCGCCGCCTGCACGGTCTCGATCAGCGCCTCGTCGCCGCGGTGCCAGCGGTCCAGCGACTCGGCCAGAGCCGACCGGACGCCGGGCGCCAGATCCTCGAAATGGACGTGGAGAACCTCCCCCTCGACGGTCGCCGCCCGGGCCGCGACCTCGCCGATGCCCGGCAGGTCGAAGGAGACCAGGGCGCCCGGCGCGGCGGTCCCGGCCGCCAGCCGGACCTGGGCGCCGCCGCTGGAGATGTTCTCGACGCAGGCCGGCACCGTCCGCCCGTCGATCCGGCATTCGGTCTTCAGGTCCACCGTGACGCGCATCGCCCGCCGGCGCTCGGCGAAGCGGGAATTGCGCAGGCTGGAGATCACCCGCTTCTCGATGTTGACGACCTGTTCGACCAGTTCCGTCGTGTTGTTGCGCAGCTGGGTCGATACCGTGGTGGTCAGCCCCGCCTGGGTCGCGACGCTGCCGATCCGCTCGTGGACGCGGCGCACGCTGTCGGCCGTCTGGGTCACGGTCTGGGCGATGTCCTGGGTGACCGCGTCCTGCTCGACCACGGCGGAGGCGATGGCGGTGATGGTGTCGTTGACCAGCTCGACCCGGCCGGCCACGTCCGCGATCGCGGTGACCGTGTCGCCGATCGCCTTCTGCATGGACTGGATCTCGGACCGGATATTGCCGGTCGCGTCGTTGGTCTGGTCGGCAAGCAGCTTGACCTCGTTGGCGACGACGGAAAAGCCGCGCCCGGCCTCGCCCGCGCGCGCCGCCTCGATGCTGGCGTTGAGCGCCAGCAGCCGCGTCTCCTTGGCGATCTTCTCGATCAGCGAGGCGATCGCGCCGATCCTGTCGGACACGTCGGTCAGGTTGTTGGCGATGTCGCGGGCCGCCTGGGACCGCAGGGTGGCGTCCTGGGCCGCGCCGGTCGAGCGGTCCACCTGGCGCGAGATCTCGGCGATGGAGGCCGAAAGCTCCTGGGTGGCGGCGGCGATGGTCTGGGCGTTCACGTCGGCCTCGTGGGACGCCTCGGCGACGTGGTTTCCGTCCTCGCTGACCATGCGGGCGGCGCCCAGCACCTCGGTCGAGGCCGTCTCCATCGCCTCGGCCTTGCGGCGGACCAGCTGGACGGCGTCGTCCAGCTCCTGTTCGAAGGTGTCGGCGAGGTCGAGCAGTTCGTCCGTGACGTGCTGCTCGGTCGTGGTGTGGGTATAGACCGACAGCGCCAGTTCCGCTTCCATCAGCAGGGTGCGGATCAGCGTCGCCGCCTGGTCGGCCGCGGCCTGCCGGCTCCAGCGGTTGCGCTCGATCACCGAGCGGACCAGCCGCTCCAGGATGAAGGAATAGGCCGAGAGGTAGAACCGCGGCTTCAGCCCGACCCGGTGGTGGGCCGACCCGATCCGCTGCACCCGCTCCACGTACCGGGCGTCGATGCCGTCGACGAACAGCTTGTGCCAGTGGTCCTGCTGGGCGCAGATCAGCCGGGCGACCATCCCCTCCGCCGCGATCAGCTCCGCCGTTTCCGGAAAACGCTTCAGGAAGCCGTAGAAGTCGGTGAGGATGCCGTCCAGGTCGGCGTTGACGTGGGGACCGAGCTGCCGGAGCGAGCGTTGCGTGGCACCGTCGATCCGCCAGAGCGCCAGCTCGACCGACGTGCCATGGGACGGGGCCGCGTCAGGCTGAGCCCGCGCGTCGGACAGCTCGCGAGTATTCATCGGTCATCCCCCCAGTTGCAATCGCGGACAATCGGGCGCCGGGGTTGCAACGGCAATGATCTACGTCAAAAGAATTAGGCCTGACGGTCACGGACTCTCCTTCGGATAGGTGGGGCCGAGCCTTGACGGGGCGGTGCCGGACTGTCACTGTCGAGGCACGAAGGCTGGGGTGCCGGGCCGATCCGCCCGTGCTGAGAACATACCCATAGAACCTGATCTGGATCATGCCAGCGAAGGGAGCCGGTGGGACCGACCAAGAGAAGATCGCGGCACTCACGGGTTTCCGTTTCGCACGGAGGAAGGAAACCGAAGATGCCCGCCCGGAAGTCCCTGTTGTCCGCCGCCGCGTTCGCCGCCGCCCTGTCGTCCGCCGCCGGCCCGGCCGCCGCGGCCGACCTGGACATCCCGGTGCTGGTGCCGGTCACCGGCTTCCTGGCGCTGGAGGGCACCAGCCAGCGGAACGGCGCCGTCCTGGCGGTCCGCGAGGCTCCCGAAGGACTCGCGGTGCGGTCGGAGGTGATCGATACCGGGACCTCCCCCGAAGGCGCCGTGACCGCGCTGGAGCGGGCGTCCGGGCGCGGCGCCCCGACGGCGATCGCCGCCAGCATGCTGGGCACCCAGATGCTCGCCATGCTGCCGCTGGCCGACGAGTACGGCATTCCCCTGGTGACCGTCTCCGGCACGGCGTCGATCACCGAGCGCGGCAATCCCTGGGTCTTCCGCTTCTTCCCCGGCGACGGGGTCACCAAGACCGCCCATGCGCGCTACGTCGTCGAGGAGTTGGGCAAGCGCCGGCCGGCGGTGATCTACCAGACCACCGCCTACGGCCAGAGCGGCCAGGCGCACCTGCGCGACGCCTTCGCCAAGCTGGGCGTCGAGCCGGTGTTCGAGGAGGGCGTGGATCCCGGCATCCGCGACATGCTGCCGGTGCTGACCAAGGCCATGGCGGCCGACCCCGACGTGCTGGTCCTGCACCTGCACTCCGGCCCGACGGCGCTGTTCGTGCGGCAGGCGGCCGCCCTGAATCCCGGCGTGCCGATCGTCGCCGGCTCGGCGATGCACCAGCCCTCCACCGCGGCGCTGCTGGAGCCGGCCGAGCTGACGGGCGTCTGCGCCGAGACCTCGGCCTCGCCGGTGTCGGGCGGCTCGCCGGAGATGGAACGCTTCACCGCCGACTACCGCGCCGCCTTCGGCACCGAGCCGGACGCCTTCGCGCTCGGCCAGTACGACGGCATCCGCATGGTGCTGGACGCGGCGGCCAAGGGGGCGGAGACGCCTGAAGCCGTGCGCGACGCGCTGGCCAAGGGGACGTACCGCGGGCTCGCCATGACCTACCGCTCCGACGGCAGGGGCAATATGGCCCATTCCGCCGTGATCGTCTGCTACGACGGGTCGTCGCGCGTTCCCGCGGTGGCGAAGCGCTACGACGTGGCGCCGTGACGGGTGTCGCGCAGCTGCTGGTCAACGGCGTGGCGCTGGGCGCCGCCTATGCGCTGGTCGCCCTGGGCTTCGTGCTGGTGCTGAACGCGACCTCGGCCGTCAATTTCGCCCAGGGCGACCTGGTCATGGCCGGCGGCTTCCTGGCAGTGGCCCTGGCGGGGCTGATTCCCCTGCCCGGCATCCTGCTGCTGCCGCTGGTGGCGGCGCTGATGGCGGCGCTGGGGCTGCTGGTGTCGCTGCTGGCCTACCTGCCGCTTCGGCGCCGTCCCCCGGTCAGCGTCTTCATCAGCACCATCGCGGTCGGCATCATCCTGCAGAACGGCGCCACCCTGCTGTTCGGGCCGGAACCGAAGGCGGCGCCGGCGCTGTTCGGAGGCGGAACGCTGGAGATCGCCGGCCTGCTCGTGCCCGAGCAGTCGCTCGCGGTCGTGGCCGTGGCCGGGCTGCTGATCCTGGGCCAGCACTGGCTGTTCGCCCGCACCCAGCTGGGCCGGCGGCTGCGGGCGACCGCCCAGGATCCGGAGATGGCGCGGGCCTGCGGCATCCCCGTGACGGCGATGGTCGCCTTCACCTTCGCGCTGGGCGCCGCGCTGGCGGGCGCCGCAGGGCTGCTGCTTTCCAACCAGTTCTTCGTGACGCCCACGGCGGGCAGCGGGCTGATCCTGAAGGCCTACATCGCCGTGACCATCGGCGGCTGGGGATCGGTCGCGGGCGCCGTCGCCGGCGCGCTGCTGATCGCCGCGTTCGAGGTGCTGGTGTCCGCCACCCTGTCCTATTCGGCCGCGACGGCGGCGCTTTACCTGGCGCTGCTGGCGATCCTGGCGGTGCGCCCCCAGGGCCTGTTCGGCGAGGCGGCCCGCAGCCGTGCCTGAGTCCCGCCTCCCAGGAATCCCCGGACGCGGGGCCGCGCCCCTGCTGGCGGCGGCCGGCGCAGGCTTGGCGGCCTACGCGCTGCTGTTCGCCGATCCGTACGGGCTGCGGGTGCTGACCGTGGCCGGGGTCTACGCGCTGGCCGTGACCGGCTACCAGATGATCTTCGGCAATGCCGGCGCCCTGTCGCTGGCGCAGGGCACCTTCTACGGCATCGGCGCCTATGTCACCGGCATCCTGGGCAGCCGGTGGGGCCTCGGCTTCGAGGTGACCTTCCCGCTCTCGGTCCTGGCGCCGACCCTGCTGGCCCTGGTCGTGGCGGCACCGGTGCTCCGGCTGGAAAGCCATTATTTCGCCCTGGCGACGCTCGGCATCGGGCAGGTGGTGCTGCTCGCCGCGGTGGAGTGGCAGGGCCTGACCGGCGGCTCCAACGGGATCGCCGGCGTGCCGGGGATCGAGCTGTTCGGCTGGCGTCCCGGGCGGGGCCTGGGCCTGGCGCTGTTCGTCTGGACCCTGGCGGCGCTGGGCGCCCTGGCGGCGTGGCGGATCGGGCGGGGCCTGCGCGGGCTGGCCTTTCCCCTGATGCGCGACACGCCGGCGGCGGCCCGCACGCTGGGCATCGACATCGACCGGCTGCGGCTGGAATGCTTCGCCCTGGGCGCCGCCTATGCCGGCGCCGCCGGCGCGCTCGCCGCCCATATCCAGCGGGTGGTGTCGCCCGAGGTGCTGGAGTTCCCGGTCATGGTCACGATCCTGACCATGGCGGTGATCGGCGGGCTGGGCAGCGTCGCGGGGGCGCTGGCCGGCGCCGTCCTGCTGACCCAGTTGCCCGAGTGGTTCCGCGGGCTGGAAGGCGGCTACCTGTTGCTGTACGGCGTGGCCCTGCTGGCGACGGTGGTGGCGGCGCCGTGGGGGCTGGTCAGCCTGGCGGAGCGGCTGCGCGCGCGCTGGCTTCCCGAGCCGCCCCGCCCGCTGCCGTCCGCGCTGGCGCCGGAGCCCCGGCCGGCGGCCCCGTTCCGCGGCCCGGCACTGTATGTCGAAGGTTTCTCCAAGTCCTTCGGAGGCGTCCGGGCGGTCGACGGCGTCGGCCTGACGGTCGATCCCGGCGAGATCCTGGGGGTGATCGGCCCCAACGGATCGGGCAAGACGACGCTGATCAACCTGGTGACCGGCCTGGAGAAGCCGGACGCCGGCAGGCTGTACGTGCGGGGCGTGGAGCTGACCGGGCGGACGCCGCACGCGATCGCCCGCGCCGGCGTCGCGCGGACCTTCCAGACCGCCAGCCTGCCGCCCGGGACGGAGGCGCTGGGCGCCGTCGCGGCGGCGCGGATCACCCTCGACCGGGACGTACGGGAGGCGGAGGCGCACGCGATGCATTTCCTGGAAAGGGCCGGCGCCGCCGACCTGGCCCGCGAGCCTTGCGCCACCCTGCCGCCGGGGCTGCGGCGGCGGGTCGAGCTCGCCCGCGCCCTGGCCCGGCAGCCCGCCGTCCTGCTGCTGGACGAGCCGGCCGCCGGCCTGACCGAAGCCGAGCAGGCCGAGCTTGCCGGGACTCTCCGCGCGGCGGCCGACGCCGGTGCCGCCGTGCTGATCGTGGAACACAACATGCCGTTCCTGCTGCCGCTGGCCGACCGGATCACCTGCCTGGACGAGGGCCGCGTCATCGCCGAGGGGACGCCCGACGCAATCCGGCGCGACCGCCGGGTGCGCGCGGCCTACCTGGGATCGCCCGGGCCGGAGGTGCCATGAGTCCCCCGCCGCTGCTCGCCCTCCATGGTCTTTCCGTTTCCTACGGCGGCGCTCCCGTGGTGGATCGGGTATCGCTGGAGGTGAGGCCCGGCGAGGTGCTGGCCCTGCTGGGGGCCAACGGCGCCGGCAAGTCGAGCCTGCTGAAGGCCGTGATCGGCCTGCTGCCGGCGGCGGGCCGGGTGCTGCTGGACGGGTCGGACATCACCGTCCTGGCGCCGGAGCGGCGGGCGCGCCTGGGCATCGGCTACGTGCCGGAAGGCCGCAGGGTCTTCCCCGGCATGAGCGTGCGCGACAACCTGGAGGTGGCGAGCTTCGCGCCGGCCGCGGAGCGGACGCTGCTGCTGGACCGCGTCTTCGCCCTGTTTCCCCAGCTTCGGGCCAAGTCGGGCGAGCGGGCCTGGCGGCTGTCGGGCGGGCAGCAGCAGATGCTGGCGATCGGCCGCGCCCTGATGGGGGAGCCGCGCCTGCTCCTGCTGGACGAGCCATCCCTCGGACTGTCGCCGCTGCTGACGGCGCAGGTCATGGAGACGGTGCGCGAGATCGCCGCAGGGGGCACCGCGGTCCTGCTGGCCGAGCAGGCGGCGGCCCGCGCGCTGGAGGCGGCCGATCTCGGCGCCTGGCTCCGGCTGGGCAGGCTGGCGGAGACCGGGAGCGCCGCGGACCTGCGCAGGCGGCTGGAGGCCGATCCGGACTTTATGGGCAATCCCCTTGCGACGGGCCGGTCGGCCCTATAGCCTGCCGCCAACTCCCAGCGCAGCCGGATATTGAACGTGCAGTCTCATCTTCTCGCTCTCGCGCTCGGCGCCGCCATCGGCCTGTCGAGCGGCCTTCCCACCGCCGCACTGGCCCAGCAGGCGCCGGCCGGCGCCCAGCTGTCCGGGGCGCCGATCGGCGACTGGCGCGGCGGTCCCGTGGCCGATCCGAACGGCAAGTTCGTCTATTGCGTCTCGGAGAACCGCTTCGACAACAAGCTGGCCCTGGTGTTCGCCCGCAATCCCAACGGGGAGACCAACATCCTGATCGGCATCCCCGGCGCCGGCATGACCCAGGGGACCAAGTTCCCCATGAGCGTCCGGGTCGACGAGACGGTCAGGCGGAACTTCACCGCCGTCGCGATGGAGCCGGATCTGCTGGTGGTCCCCACCGGCAAGGACGACGAGCTCTACGAGGGCATGCGCAAGGGAAGCCGCCTGATCATGCAGGGGCCGACCGACACGGCGATCTTCCAGCTCCGCGGGACTTCCAAGGCGCTGGGCGATCTGCGCAGCTGCGTCCAGCAGGCGGTCTCGGGCGGCGGCCCCAAGCCGGGCGCCCCAGGCGGGGCCAAACCGGTCGCGGTCATCCTGCCGGAAGGGCTGCGGGCGCTGCTCGACGCCGCCGGCCTGCGCCAGGCGGTGCCGCTGTCGCTGGCGAACGTCCCGGAGGACCGCCGCCCCGCCGACTTCGCGTGGCGGCTGGGTCCGGTGTTCGGCGGCGTGCGCGGGCATCGGGCTCCGCCGGACGCGGATTTCGCGATGCTCACGACCAACTACCTGGACGCCCTGAAGCAGCGCTGCGGCGGCGAATTCAAGGCCGATCCGGCCGCGGTGGAAACCCTGCCGCGCGTGACCCTGCGGACCGCCATGGTCGCCTGCACCCCGCCGGAGGGCAAGATCAACGTCGCGATCCTGTTCTTCAAGAGCCAGGACAACGTCTTCAACGTGTTCTTCCATGAGGCGTCCGACGCCGACGTGGAGTTGGCCAAGAAGGCGCGCGACGGGCTGACCCAGGTCGTCCGCAAGCTCGGGTCGGAGCAGCCGCCGGCCGGCCAGCCGGCACCGGCCGCGCCGCCGGCGCAGAACTGACCGCCCGGGGACACGCCGAACGGGAGCAGGAACCGTGACCGTCACCATCTACCACAACCCCGAATGCGGCACCTCGCGCAATACCCTGGCCCTGATCCGCAACAGCGGCGAGGAGCCGGTGGTGGTCGAGTACCTGAAGGCGCCGCCGGGGCGCGACGAGCTGAAGGACCTGATCCGGCGCATGGGCGTGCCCGTGCGCGACGTGCTGCGCCGGAAGGGCACGCCCTATGACGAGCTGGGCCTGGACGATCCGGACCTGGACGACGACCGGCTGATCGACGCCATGACGGCGCATCCGATCCTGATCAACCGCCCGATCGTCGTCACTTCCCTGGGCGTGAAGCTGTGCCGCCCGTCGGAAACCGTGCTGGACATCCTGCCCTCGCCGCAGCGCGGCGCCTTCGCCAAGGAGGACGGCGAACGGGTGGTGGACGAGCAGGGCCGCCCGATCGGACCGGGACATGGATGACCGCGCCCCCGCCCCCGACACGCTCCCCGCGCTCAAGCCGGAGCTGCTGAGGCAGCCCGACCCCGCGAGCCTGGAGCCGGCGGCCCGGATGACCCATCCGCCGCGCATCCTGCTGCTCTACGGGTCCCTGCGGGAGCGTTCCTACAGCCGCCTCCTGGTCGAGGAGGCGGCCCGGCTGCTGCGGGCGATGGGGGCCGAGACGCGAATCTTCGACCCGCGCGAGCTGCCGGCCGCCAACGCCGTCGGCCCGGACCATCCCAAGGTTCGGGAGCTGCGGGACCTGTCGATCTGGTCCGAAGGCCAGGTCTGGTGCAGCCCGGAGATGCACGGGGCGGTGACCGGCGTGTTCAAGAACCAGATCGACTGGCTGCCGCTGTCGGAAGGCTCGGTCCGGCCGACCCAGGGCCGCACCCTGGCGGTGATGCAGGTCTCGGGCGGGTCGCAGAGCTTCAACGCGGTGAACACGCTGCGCCTGCTCGGCCGCTGGATGCGCATGGTCACCATCCCCAACCAGTCGAGCGTGCCCAAGGCCTACGAGCAGTTCGACGAGGCGGGCCGGATGCTTCCGGGACCGCTCTACGACCGGGTGGTGGACGTCATGGAGGAGCTGGTGCGCTTCACCTGGCTGCTGCGCGACCGGGCCGACTACCTGGTCGACCGTTACAGCGAGCGCAAGGAGGCGTTCAAGCTGCCGGAGAAACTGTGAAGGCACGTCGTGGAGGGTGCGCGTCCCGCGCACCTTGGGCGGCGGGACGCCGCCCCTCCGCACCGGGGCCGCTGGCCGGCAGCGGAAATTTCAGAACAGCCCCTCCTCGTGGCGGACCTCGCCGTTGACCAGGATGGCGGAGATCGCCGGGGTGCCCGCCCGGTTGACCGCGACGCGGATGTCGATCCGCTCGCCCTCCGCGGGCTGCTCCAGGGCGCGCCCCGTCCCTTCCGGAACGAAATACTCCTCGATGCCGTAGCGGATGCCCCGGCTCTCCGGCGGAACCAGCGCGTCCGCCAGCAGCAGGGCGACCACCGCCGCGGCACCCGCGGCCAGCAGCCCGCCGTCGCGGCGCCAGACCACCGCGCCCCCCGCCGCCGCGACCAGCAGGGGCGTCAGGGCCAGCTCCGCCCATGCCGACCGGCCGGCCGCCGACGGGTCGGCCTGGAGCGCCGGCAGGGCCAGCAGGGACGCTCCGGCGACGAGGCCCAGCAGCGCCAGCCGCTCCAGCGGAACCGCGAAGGCCGCCGCCCGGGGCGAGCCCGCCAGGACGCCGCCCAGGGCGATGAGGGCGGCGGCGATGGCGCTGCCCAGGCGCAGCACGTCCTCCTCCGCCGCGTCGCCGGCGGAGAGCAGCGACACGAGCGTCACGAGGATGAACCAGGCCAGCGACACAAGCGCCGCATGGTAGGCGACGATCCAGCGCATGCGCAGGATCGGGGGCAGCAGCGCCGCCCAGACCGGCAGGAACGGAAGATAGACCGGGAACGGGGAGTCCGGGACGGCCAGGCTGAACCAGACCGTGACCAGGGCCAGCGCGGCGCAGGCCGCCCACTCGCTCGGCCAGGCCCAGGCCGCCAGGATGGCGCCGAGCGCCCAGATCAGGACGCCGGCGGGGGGATCCGCCGGCAGGTGGTAGATCTGGCCGACCAGCATGATGCCGGCGCCGAACAGCAGCACGCCCAGCAGAAGCAGCGCTTCGGCGAAGTGGTGCATGCCGGCGCGCAGGGCGGCCCAGGCGGCGCCGTGCGTCCCCCACAGCGCCCCGAACAGCACGGCCAGCTTGGACAGCCGCCCCATGCCCTGCCAGTTGGCCGCCAGGAACAGGAGCGCTCCCATGGCGACCAGCACGGTGCCGAGCAGCGCCAGCAAGTTGGGCAGGGCGGCGGGGCGGGGCCGCGCCGCGGCGTCGGCCAGGACCGACTCCGCGTCCTCCGCCCGGATCCAGCCCCGCTCCACCCAGCGCGGCAGGTCTTCCCGCAAGCGATCGACGTAGTATTTACCGGCGTAACGATGGCGCAACACTGGCGTGTCCCGAACTGCCTCCCCGCAGCCGGATCATAGCAGAGCCGCGGCCCTAAAAGGCTTGTCCGATGCTGATATAGAGCTGCCAGCTCGAATCGCCCGGCTGCTTGTTCAAGGGCACGGCGACATCCAGCCGCAAGGGTCCGAAACCGGTGTAGTAGCGGGCCCCGATGCCGGCCCCCCAGCGCAGCTCTTCGGAGAAGTCCAGCGTGGAGCTCTCGTAAACATTGCCGCCGTCGATGAAGGGAACGATGCCGATGGTATCGGTCACCTTGACGCGCATCTCCGCGCCGACCTCGAGCAGGCTGCGTCCGCCGGCCGGATCGCCGAACGCGTCGCGCGGCCCAACATCCTGGTAGCCGTAGCCGCGAATCGAGCCGCCGCCGCCGGCATAGAAGCGCTTGTCCGCCGGAATGTCCGCGGTGCTGGAACCGAAGATGCTGCCCACCGACAGCCGCCCCGCCGCGACATACCAGCCGTCGCCCCGGAAGTCGTAATAGGCGCTGTTGGTGATCCGGGCGACCGTGAAGTTCGAGTCGGCGCCGCCGATCTGCTGGAAGGGCGTCAGGAGCAGGTCGGTGCGGAACCCGCTGGTCGGGTTGAGCAGGTCGTTGGTGGCATCGTAGCGGAGCGTCAGCGGAACGCCCACCAGGGTGCTCTCGGTGGTCGTGTCGGGCGGATCGACGACGCGGGACTGCTCCAGCGTGACGCCGCCGGACACCGTCAGCCGGTCGCTCAGCTGGCGCTCCAGCAGGGCCGACAGCACGATGGCGTCGCGATCGTAGGCGTCGGGCCGCTCGCGGATCAGGTTGGCGTCCAGGATCAGCGCCTGGTTGAGGGTCAGGAAGTCCGGCTTGCGGAAATTGGCGTTCAGCCGCACCTCGGTGTCGGTCAGGTCGTTCTCGCCGATGCGCGACACCGTGGCGGACAGCCGGAGCTGCTCGGCCCCGCCGAACAGGTTGCGATGGCCCCAATAGGCATTGGTGGCGAAACCGTCCTCGGTCGAATAGCTGAAGCCGGCGCCGATGACCCGGCGCGGCCGCTCCGCGACGGTGATGGTCACCGGCGTCACCCCGTCGGGACCCGGCTCGCGGGCCAGCCCGACCCGGACCGAGGAGAAGACGTTGAGGCCGGAGATCGCCTGCCTGGCGTCCTCGATCTCGTCCGGCCGGTACTCGTCGCCCGGCTCCCAGGGGATCCGGTTCCGCACCAGCTGCTCGTAGACCTGGTCCAGCCCCTCGACGCTGACCTGGCCGAAACGGGTCAGCGGCCCCGGATCGACCGTATAGGTCACGTCCATGGTGCGGGTCTCGTGGTCGACCACGGCGCGGCGCTCGGCGATCTTGGCGAAGGCGAAGCCGCGCGCCGCCAGCTGTCCGGTCAGCCGCGTCTCGGCATCGACGACGGTCGCGGACAGGGCGGGCTCGCCGACCTGGATGCCGATGTCCCCGGCGGTGATCGGCGCCCCTTCGAGCGGCGCGCCGCCGGCCCCGGCCACGGTGATGCGGTCGAAATTGTAGACCTGCCCGGGCGTCACGGTGACCGCCACCCTGGCGGGCTCGACCGAGGTGTCCACCGCGATCTCGACCCGGGCGTCGTAGTATCCGACCGAGCGCAGGGCGGTCTGCAGCCTCTCCCGGTCCGCGTCGGCGCGGCGGCGCAGGCCGATCGGGCTGGGCGGCGGCTGCCCGGACAGGCGGAACAGGGTCGCGGTGCCCTCCAGCAGCTCGCGGAGCGTTCCGTCCTCGACCCCGGTCAGGCTGACCTCGTAGGGGGTCTGCTGCGCCAGGACGGGAGCGGCGACGATGCCGCCGACCGCGAGCATCAGGGCCAAGCCGACGACGCCGCGCGTGATGGACGTCCGGGAGCGGGGCCGCGCCCCGCCGGAACTCCCGGCACGGGATCTGGATCTTCTGGAGGGGGGCGAGCCGGACTTCAGGGGTTCTCTCCGTTCGAACGGTGGTTGGCAAACACAGTGGTGCCGGACGATGTTCCTCAAGGCAACCCTTCATCGGGGCCTTCATCCGGGAGGGTTTTCGGGGCTTGCCCTTGAAACCGTTGGGAGCCCTCCCCATCCTAAGCGTCCAGGCGGAACGGCCTGCCATTCTGGGAACAGATGGCCGCAGGCGGTTCCGCTTGTAGTTCATGGCGCAAACTGTATACTGCGCCGCAACATGACCCGGGCACTGAGAAGGACTGCGATCCATTCTCCAGGTGTTTATCCGGGCATTTTTGTTTGCCTGCGGTACGCCGCGGCTCAACCCGGGACATCAGAGAAGTTCGGTATGGATCTGCGGAATATCGCCATCATCGCGCACGTCGACCATGGCAAAACCACCCTTGTCGACGTGCTGCTTCGCCAGTCCGGTGCCTTTCGCGAAAACCAGCAGGTCGCCGAACGGGCGATGGACAGCAACGACCTGGAACGTGAGCGCGGCATCACCATCCTCGCCAAGTGCACGTCGGTCCTGTGGGACGGCACCCGCATCAACATCGTCGACACCCCCGGCCACGCGGACTTCGGCGGCGAGGTCGAGCGCATCCTGAGCATGGTCGACGGCGTGGTGGTGCTGGTGGACGCGGCCGAGGGCCCGCTGCCGCAGACCAAGTTCGTGGTCGGCAAGGCGCTGAAGCTGGGCCTGCGCCCGATCGTCGTGATCAACAAGGTGGACCGCCCCGACGCCCGTGCGCACGAGGTCCATGACGAGGTGTTCGACCTGTTCGCGGCGCTGGAAGCCAGCGACGAGCAGCTCGACTTCCCGACCCTGTTCGCCTCGGGCCGCAACGGCTGGGCGGCGGAGAGCCTGGAAGCCGAGCGGGTCGACATGAAGCCGCTGTTCGAGCTGATCCGGAACCATGTCCCGGCTCCGAAGGTCGCCGCCAACAAGGACGACGCCAACTTCACCATGCTGGTGACGACGCTGGAGGCGAACCCCTATCTGGGCCGCATCCTGACCGGCCGCATCGAGACCGGCACCGCCCGCGCCAACATGCCGATCAAGGCGCTGTCGCGCGACGGCAAGGTGATCGAGACCGGCCGCATCTCCAAGCTGCTCGCCTTCCGCGGCCTGGAGCGGGTCGGCGTCGACGAGGCCGAGGCGGGCGACATCGTCGCCATCGCGGGCCTGACCAAGGCCACCGTCGCCGATACCATCTGCGATCCCGCCGTCGAGACCGCCCTGCCGGCCCAGCCGATCGACCCGCCGACGCTGGCGATGACCTTCTCGGTCAACGACAGCCCGCTGGCCGGACGCGAGGGCGACAAGGTCACCAGCCGCATGATCCGCGACCGGCTGTTCCGCGAGGTCGAGGGCAACGTGGCGCTGAAGGTCAGCGAGACCGACGGCACCGACGCCTACGAGGTCGCCGGCCGCGGCGAGCTTCAGCTGGGCATCCTGATCGAGACCATGCGCCGCGAAGGGTTCGAGCTGTCGATCTCCCGTCCGCGCGTGCTGTTCCAGAGCGACCCGATCACCGGCCAGCGCCAGGAACCGATCGAGGAAGTGGTGATCGACGTGGACGAGGAGTTCTCCGGAACCGTCGTCCAGAAGATCTCCGAGCGCAAGGGCGACCTGGTCGAGATGAAGCCCTCGGGCGCCGGCAAGACCCGCCTGGTGTTCCACGTGCCGTCCCGCGGCCTGATCGGATACCAGAGCGAGTTCCTGACGGACACCCGCGGCACCGGCCTGATGAACCGGCTGTTCCACGGCTATGCTCCGTACAAGGGCCCGATCGCGTCGCGCCACACCGGCGTGCTGATCTCCAACGGCGACGGCACCGCGGTGGCCTACGCGCTGTGGAACCTTGAAGACCGCGGCCCCATGATGATCGAGCCGGGCGTCCCGGTCTACCAGGGCATGATCATCGGCGAGCACACCCGCGGCAACGACCTGGAAGTCAACGTCCTGAAGGGCAAGCAGCTGACCAACATCCGCGCCGCCGGCAAGGACGAGGCGGTCCGCCTGACCAACCCGATCGTGATGACGCTGGAGAAGGCGATGTCCTACATCGCCGACGACGAGCTGCTGGAAGTGACGCCCAAGTCGATCCGGCTGCGCAAGCGCCACCTCGACCCCAACGAGCGCAAGCGCGCCCAGAAGCAGGCCGAGGCGAGCTGATCGCCCGGTTCCCCTGAGGCATCCGGTGTGCGGCGCCCCGTTCAGCGGGGCGCCGTTACCTTTTCCAGCCAGCGGATCAGCTCTTCCCGCTCCGCGTCGTTGCCGATGGTCTGGACCGGCATCTTGGTGCCCGGCGTGACCACGTCCGGGCCGCGCTTGAACAGGTCGCCGACCGTCTCGGCGGTCCAGACGATGTTGCCGTCCCGCAGCGCCGGGGAGTAGGGATAGCCCGGCACGGTGCCGATCCGGCGGCCGAACACGCCGTACAGCGTCGGCCCCGCCCGGTTGCCGCCGTCGGGCGTGACGGTGTGGCAGGCGCTGCACCGGCGGAACAGCTCCGCCCCGCGCTCCCCCTGCTCGCCCCTCGGCACGTCGGATGCCGCCAGCTTCGCGGCGCCGGTGCGGATCTCCAGCCCGGCCGCCGTGTCCCAGAGGCGGATCGCCCCGTCTCCCCCCGCGGTCAGAAGCCGCTTCCCGTCGGGCTCGAAGGCCAGCGCCCAGACCGGCCCGCGGTGCCCGGCGAGGGTATGGAGCACGCGGCCGTCGTCGATCGACCACAGGGCGATGCCGCCGGTCACGCCGGAAACGGCCCCGGTCGAGCCGTCGGCGGAGACCGCGACCGCGAGCACCGGCGCCGGATCGCCGACCACGGGACCGGCCGTTTCCGTTCCCGCATCCAGGTCCCAGATGCGGACGGCGCCGTCGATCCCGCCCGCCACGGCGCGCCGGCCGTCGGGCGTCAGCGCCAGCGCGTTGACCGGAAGCCCGCCGCCCAGGACCTTGATCTCCCTCCCGTCGGAGCGGTTCCAGAGCCGGACGGTGCCGTCCTCCCCGGCGCTGACCAGCCGGGCGCCGTCCGGCGTGAAAGCCACCGCATTGACGTTGCCGGCGTGTTCAGTCAGCTCGGCGAGTTGGGCGCCGCTCTCCAGGTCCCACAGCCGGACCGTGCGGTCCCAGGCCGCGGAGGCCGCCGTCCGCCCGTCCGGCGCCACCGCCACGGCGGCGACCCGCCCCTTGTGCCCGGCCATGACCCGCTCGGGGGCGCCCTGCCCCAACCGCCACAGGATGACCTTCCCGTCGTCCCCGCCGCTGACCACGCGGCTGCCGTCGGGCGTGAAGGCGACCGCGTTGACCGCCGCCTCGTGCCCGTGCATCAGCGCCAGGGCCGCCGCGGCCTTAGGGTCCCACAGCATCACCGAATAATCGAACCCGGCGCTCGCGGCGCGGGTGCCGTCGGCCGAGACGGCCAAGCCCTTGACCATGCCGCCATGGCCGACAAGCTGCGCCCGCGCCGGCATCGCGGCCAGCAGCAGCGCGCCGGCCACGATCAGGAAGCGGCGGATGGTTGGCGGTGCGAAGGGCACTGCGGTTGCTCCGTTCTGTCCAGGTACCGTCACCATGCATGGTTGACCGGCGAGGGTCAAATCCAGCCCGCCGGCGGTTGATGCGTCGGGCGATGTGTTTCGGGCCACAGATGAACGGCGATGGAAGCAGATATGACGCATGGTTCATCTCTGATCTGCTTCCATCGCCGTTCATCTGTGGCCAAACAATGAAAACCGATCCTACCCCGCCACCATCGCGTCCGCCCGGATCGTCTCCACCCGGATCTCCTCGGTCAGGCGGGCCTTGTATTCGGCGAACCGCGGCGTCGTCTTGATCGTGTAGGTGCGGGGGTGCGGCAGGTCGATCGGGATGTCGCATTTGATCCGGCCGGGCCTGGCCGTCATGACCACCACGCGGTTCGCCAGGAATATGGCCTCGTCGATGTCGTGGGTGACGAACAGGACGGTCTTCTGGTCGGCCTCCCAGATGCCCAGCAGAAGCTCCTGCATCAGCGCCCGGGTCTGGTGGTCCAGCGCCCCGAACGGCTCGTCGAGCAGCAGCACCTTGGGGTCGTTGGCGAGCGCCCGGGCCAGCGCCGTGCGCTGCTTCATGCCGCCGGACAGCGTCCTGGGGAAATGATCGGCGAACTGGCGCAGGCCGACCCGGTCCAGGAAATAATCGGAGATCTCCTTCTGACGGGCCTTCGGCAATCCCTTCTCGCGCAGCCCGAAGCAGATATTGTCGCGCACCGTCATCCAGGGGAACAGGCTGTAGGACTGGAAGACCATGCCGCGGTCGGGTCCCGGTCCGCCGACCGGCCGGCCGTCCATCAGCACCCGGCCCTGGCTGGGCAGGTCCAGGCCGGCGACGATGCGCAGCAGGGTGGACTTGCCGCAGCCGGACGGTCCCAGGATGGTGATGAAGTCGTTGTCCGCCACGGCCAGGTCGGTCGGCTGAAGCGCCACGGTGGCGGCTCCGCCCCGTCGCGCCGGGGGAAAGACCCGCCCGACGCCGTCGATGTCCAAGGTGCTCATTACGATTCCGCCGCCGTCAGCTGGCCCAGGAGAACAGGTGCCGGTTCACCTGCTTGAACAGGAAGTCGGAAACCAGTCCGATCACCCCGATCACGAAGATGCCGAAGATCATCTGTCCGGTGTCGAGGAAGCGCTGGGCGTCGATGATCATGAAGCCGATGCCGGCGCTCGCCCCGATCAGCTCGGCGACGATGACATAAGTCCAGGCCCAGCCCAGCACCAGGCGCAGGGTCTCGAAGATCTGGGGCGCCGCTGCCGGCAGCATGACCCGGAGCACGACGCCCCGGTTGCGGGCCCCGAGGGTATAGGCCGCCTCGACCAGCTCGGCGCGGGTGCCGCCGACGATCACCGCGACCATCAGGCAGATCTGGAAGACCGCGCCAATGAAGATCACGGACAGCTTCTGCGCCTCGCCCACCCCCGCCCACAGGATCAGCAGCGGGATGAAGGCCGAGGCCGGCAGGTAGCGGGCGAACGAGATCAGCGGCTCGAAGAAGGCCTCCACCGGCTTGAAGGCGCCCATCAGGATGCCGAGCGGCACCGCGACCGCCGTGGCGATCAGGAAGCCGCCGAGTACCCGCCCGACCGTCACCAGGACGTCGCCCGCGAAGCCGAACTCGAAGAACAGGGCATAGCCCGCCTTCAGCGTGTCCCAGGGGCCGGCGAGGAACAGCGGCTTGACGAGGCCGCTGGCGGTGACGGCCCACCACAGGGCCACCACCGTGACGAATCCCAGGACGCCCAGGGTGATCCGGCGTCCGGGGGAGACCGGCTTGAGGGGAACGAACAGATCGGACATTGAGAATGCTGCGCGCCTACTTCACGAAGGACGCGTCGACCATGGTCGAGACGTCGGCCGGGCGGCGCACCAGCCTGGCTTCCGCCATGACGTCGTTGGCCTCCTTCAGGAATTTCGGCAGGGTCTCGGCCATGTAGGTCCGGTTCATGTCGCGGTCGTACCATTGCACGAACTTGGCGGAGGCCTGGAACTGCTCCGGCGTCTGGTTCACGTCGGCGCCCATGATGCGGTAGGCCTCGTCCGGCTGCGCCTTGATCATGTCGAGCGCCTCGAACCAGGACTTGACCATGGCCTGGACCACCTTGGGGTTCTCGGCGATGTAGTCCGGCTGGAACGCCAGGGTGTCGACGATCACGCCCGGCGTCTCGGCCGAGGTCACGATGATCTTGCCGGCATTGTTGGTCCGCACCGTGGACAGGTAGGGCTCGTACGTGACAGCCAGGTCGAACTGGCCGGCGACGAAGGCGTTGGCCGCGTCCTTGGGCTCCAGGTTGGTGAGCTTCAGGTCGTCCAGCTTCATGCCCTGCTGCTTGAGGAGGTAGGCCAGCCAGAATTGCGGCACGCCGCCGAACTGCACGGCCACCGACTTGCCCTTGGCGTCCTTCAGCGACGCGATGCCGTCCCGCGCGGCGATCCCGTCGCCCCCGGCCGAGGTGTCGAGCACCAGCACCTGGGTGACCGGAACCCCGCTCGACGCGTAGAGGATGTGGGTATCGACCGTGGTCGTGATCGCCTGCACGTCGCCCGAGGCCATCGCCTGGTGCCGGTTGGACGTCGGCATCTTCTTGATCTCGACCTGGACGCCGTTGCGCTCGAAGATGCCGGCCTTCTGCGCCAGGGTGATCGGGGCGAAGCCGGTCCATCCGCTCATCGCCAGGGTCACCTTGGGCAGGTCGGCGCCCAGCGCCGAGGTGGCGGCGGACACCGCGACGGCCAGGGCCGCCGCTACGCCGAAGCATCGTCTCATCATCGAAAAACCTTCCTGTCTCTCGCAGCCGTGGTTCTTGGCCATGCCGGATGATGCATGCGGATCGGTGCGGTGCGGCATACGGCGGCCTGCGGAGTGTTCCACAGCATCACCGTGCTGTGAAGGGGCATGGAAGCGACGTCCAGCGGCCGGGCCGCATTTTGCATAACCTTACATTAACCATATTCCTGTTCTCTTTATCGGCGGCCCGTTTGGTGTATCGTATCGATAGAGAATCCCGTGCCTGCATCCCTGTTTCATCAACCAGTCCCCTGGCTCACCACAAGCCCGTCACAGGATCACGCCCGCATGACGCAGAAATTCGCCTACGCCGCCTTCATGTCGCTGGTGCTCATGGCGCCGCTGCCGGTCCTGGCGCAGCCCCCCTCGGCATCGCCGGCAAAGGCGTCGCCCGCCCGGGATTCGGTGGATGAACGGGCGCTGAACCTGTTCAGCGAGGTGTTCGAGCGTGTCCGCGGGCAGTATGTCGAGAAGATGACCGACGAGCAGCTCGTCAAGGCCGCGATCGAAGGCATGCTGACCTCGCTCGACCCCCATTCCAGCTTCCTCGACACCGCGGACTTCACCGAGATGCAGGTCCAGACGCGCGGCGAGTTCGGCGGACTGGGCATCGAGGTCACGCTGGAGAACGGCTACGTCAAGGTGATCTCGCCGATCGACGACACGCCGGCGGCGCGCGCGGGCTTCCAGAGCGGCGACCTGATCACCCAGATCGACGGCGAGCCGGTCCAGGGCCTCAGCCTGAAGCAGGCGGTCGAGCGGATGCGCGGCCCGGTCGGCCAGCCCATCAAGGTGATGGTCCGCCGCGGCGTCGCCGAGACGGCGCCGTTCGAGGTGAACCTGACGCGCGAGGTGATCAAGAGCCAGCCCGTCAAGTCCCGGGCGGAGGGCGACGTCGGCTATATCCGCATCACCGGCTTCAGCCGCCAGACCCAGCCGGGACTGGAGAAGGCCGTCCAGACGCTCCAGCAGCAGCTCGGGAACCGGCTGATCGGCTACGTGGTCGATCTGCGGAACAACCCCGGCGGCCTGCTGGACCAGGCGGTCTCCGTCGCGGACAGCTTCCTCGACAAGGGGAACATCGTCTCGACCCGGGGCCGCGACGGCGTGGAGACCCAGCGTTTCGACGCGACCGCCGGCGACCTGACCAAGGGCCTGCCGATCGTGGTGCTGGTCAACGGCGGCTCGGCCTCCGCGTCGGAGATCGTGGCCGGCGCGCTCCAGGACCAGCACCGGGCGGTCCTGATGGGGACCCAGACCTTCGGCAAGGGGTCGGTGCAGACCATCATGCCGCTGCCGGACCAGAAGGCGATGAAGATCACCACCGCCCGCTACTACACCCCGTCGGGCCGCTCGATCCAGGCGCTGGGCGTCACCCCCGACATCACGGTGGAGCAGGCCAAGCTGGAGCAGGTCGCCCAGGCGCCGGGCCGCAAGGAGTCGGACCTGCGCGGCGCCCTGTCCAACGACACGCCGCCCAAGGACGCGCCGCGCGGCCAGCCGCCGGCCGCGGCGCCCGCGCCGGCCCCGGCCGCTCCCGCCGTTCCCGGCAGCGCCGAGGACTACCAGCTCCGCCGCGCGGTCGACCTGCTGGTCGGCACCTCGCTGTTCCGCCAGCTTCCGGCGCAGCCGCCGGCCCAGCCGCGGATCACCAAGACCGCCGGCTGAGAGCCGGCGGGGGCCGAGCCGGCAGGCCGGCCCTCACGTAACGGCCTGCCGGCGGCGGTTCACACCGGCGGCAGGCTGTTCAGCTTCTCCTCGACTTCGGCGAAGCTCGGCATGTATTCGTGGGAAATGGCCTTGCGGCCGGTCTCCACGCTGATCTGCGGCGCCTGCCCGTGCAGGTGCGCGGTGATGATCACCCGGATCACGTGGTAGAACTTGATCTCGTCCTCGTAGATGCCCTTCAGGCGGTTGGCGATCGGGCCGAAGATGCCGTAGGCCAGGAGCACGCCCAGGAAGGTCCCGACCAGCGCGCCGCCGATCATCTTGCCCAGCACCGGCGGCGGCTCGTTCAGCGAGCCCATGGTCTTCACCACGCCCAGCACCGCCGCGACGATGCCCAGCGCCGGCAGCGCGTCGGCCATGCCCTGGAAGGCGTGGGCCACATGGTCGCCCTCGGCCAGGAAGCCCTTGATCTCGCGGTCCATGATGTCCTCGACCTGATGCGGGTCGTCCTGGCTCATGGAGACCATGCGCAGGTAGTCGCAGATCAGGTCCTGGGCGAAATGGTCGTGGGTGATCTTGGGATAGGCCTGGAAGATCGGGCTTTCGCTGGGCTTCTCGATATGCGGCTCGATCGCGACGGTGCCCTTGTTCTTGGCCAGCTTGAGCAGCTGGAACATCAGGGTCAGGATGTCCATGTAGTCGGACTTCTTGAACTTGGCCCCCTTGATGACCTTGGCCAGGTCCTTCAGCGAATGCTTGATCACGTGCCCGCTGTTGGAGATCAGGAAGGTGCCGACCGCCGCCCCGCCGATGGTCGCCATCTCGTGCGGCAAGGCGCCCATGACGATCCCCATGTTGCCGCCGGTCATCGCATAGACGCCGAACACGCAAATGAAAAGAAAAACGAGACCGCCAATTGCGAGCATGATCGTCCGATTTGCCGATAAAGAATTGTTCACCTTCTCGCGCTAGGTATTCTGCAAGGGCACGCAGCACGGCGCGCGGTTTTGCCGCAGAACCAGCACAAGACCAGCGCATGGTGTCGTGGAAGTCTTAATATTTCGTCAGTCAGGTGAGTCATGGCCAAGGGTGGCGGCGAGCGTCCCATCATCATCAAGCGGATCGAGGTGAGCGGCGGCGGCCACCACGGCGGCGCCTGGAAGGTGGCCTATGCCGACTTCGTGACCGCCATGATGGCGTTCTTCCTGCTGCTCTGGCTGCTCGGCTCGACCACCGAGGACCAGCGCAAGAGCCTGGCCGACTATTTCTCTCCCAGCCCGGCGGTCTCCAGTTCCAACAGCGGCTCCGGCGGGCTGCTGGGCGGCGTCACCATCTCGGTGCCGGGCAGCCTGTCGTCGCCCAACGCCGCCTTCACCGCCCAGGACAGCGCGCCGAGCACGCTGGTCGCGCCGACGGAGAACGACGGCGACAGCCAGGGCGCCGGAGAGGGGGCTGAGGGCGAGGACAGCGGGTCCGGCCAGCAGGCGGCGGGCGCGCCTCCGAAGCCCGGCGCGCCGCCCTCGCTGACGCCGGAACAGCGCGAGAAGCGCCAGTTCGACCGCGCGGCGGAGGAGCTGAAGAAGGCGATCGAGAATTCCCCCGACCTCCAGGGGCTCAAGAACAACCTGCTGGTGGACCAGACGCCGGAAGGCATGCGGGTGCAGATCGTCGACGCCGAGGGCAAGAGCATGTTCGCGCTCGGCAGCACCCAGATGAACGACGACATGCGCAAGCTGCTGACGCGGGTGGTCCAGGCGATCGGATCGCTGCCCAACAAGGTCGCGATCCGCGGCCACACCGACGCCACCCCCTTCGCCAACAACCCCCAGGGCAACTGGGACCTGTCCAGCCAGCGCGCCGGCGCCACGCTGCGCGCGCTGACCGCCATGGGCCTCAATCCCGGCCGCATCGCCGACGTCAGCGGCCGCGCGGAGGTGGACCCCCTGTTCCCGGAGAATCCCAACGATCCGCGCAACCGAAGGATCTCGATCATCCTGTTCAAGCAGGCGCAGTGAGGCGGAGGCGGGCGGGGCGCGGGATCAGGCGTGCGCCAGTTCCAGCAACGCTTCCCGGACTTGGCGCAGCGCCGGGTCGGCTTCCTTGTCCCGGCGCCGGATCAGGCCCAGCCGGCGGTGGGCGGGCATCGTCGGGGATCGGAGGATGGTGTTCATCAATGAAACCGCCGCCACCAAGAATATGAACCCGGCTGCGGGGCGGGGCACCCTGCGGGTCGTGCCCCGAAGCCCAGGCCCCGTTCGGCCATTGGGGCACCCAGACCTTCATCGCCGCCTTGCGCCACGATGGCCTGACCGTCCCCGGATAATCGCCGGAGCGATGAACCGCTCCCTTTTCGGGATTACTTCTGCCAAGCTCAAGGTCGACTTCCGATGTATCGGCGCCCTTATCGTTGAGGCATTCCGGAGAGTCGTCGGCTCGATCTGCGGCCTATACCCGCCAGACGATTACTGGAACCATCTTGAACGTGCCGCAATGCGTCGGATCAATAGCTCAGGACTCTAGGCTGCCCGTGTCGTCACTTCCCACACCAAGCGGTCGCCCAATTAGTTGCGCGCGACCTCAAGGTCATACTGGGCCTGCAACCCCATCCAGAAATCCGCGCTGGTGCCGAAATGCCTGGACAGCCGCAGCGCCGTGTCGGCGGTGATCGGGCGACGTCCGTTGACGATCTCGCTCATTCTGGTCCTCGATACACTTAGCGCCCGGGCCAATGCATCGACGCTGATGCCCAGCGGCTCCATGAAATCGGCACGGAGGCTGAAACCGGGTTGGATCGGCCCGACCGTCTCCCCATCAGGATCTATGGCATCCTTCAGACCGATCCGGCCGGCGTCCAGATCCTGGCGGGATAGAGTCATCGGACACCTTCATTGCATCGGACGAAGCGATATCCCGGAAAATATCAGCAGCCAACCAGGACGGGCAGAGCGGAACCGTGCCACCCTCACGCCTCCTCCAGGTACCGCCGGCGCAGGTGCTGCTGGTACACGCCGGCGTCCAGCGGGCGGCCGGTGGCCTGCTTGAGCAGTTCGTCGGCGGGGAGCAGGCTGCCCTTGGCGTGGATGTTGGTGCGCAGCCAGGACAGCAGCGGGGAGAAGTCGCCCTTCGCGATGCCGGGAAGCACGGCGTCGTCGGCGCGGCAGGCGGCGTCGAACAGCTGGGCGGCGGTCATGGCGCCCAGGGTGTATGTGGGGAAATAGCCCCAGGCGCCGCCCGGCCAGTGGATGTCCTGGAGGCAGCCGAGCCGGTCGTTCGGGACCTTCAGGCCGAGCAGGTCGCGCATGCCGTCGTTCCAGGCGCCGGGCAGGTCCTTCAGCGTCATGTCGCCGGCGATCAGCGCCTTTTCCAGCTCGTAGCGGATCAGGATATGGGCGGGATAGGTGACCTCGTCGGCATCGACCCGGATGAAGCCGGGCTCGACCCGGGTGTAGAGCCGGTACAGGTTGTCGGCGTCCCAGGCCGGGCCGGTGCCTCCGAAGCTCTCGCGCATCACCGGGGCGGCGAATTCCAGGAAGGCGCGGCTGCGGCAGGCCTGCATCTCGATCAGCAGCGACTGGCTCTCGTGCAGGCTCATGCCGCGCGCCTCGCCGACCGGCTGGCCCAGCCACTCGGCCGGGCGGCCCTGCTCGTAGAGGGCGTGGCCGGTCTCGTGAAGCACGCCCATCAGCGCCTTGGTGAAGTCCGCCTCGTCGTAGCGGGTGGTCAGGCGCACGTCGTGGGTGGCGCCGCCGCAGAAGGGATGCAGGCTGATGTCGAGCCGGCCGCGGTTGAAGTCGAAACCGACCGCCTGCATCATCCGGACGCCGAGCGCGCGCTGGGTCTCCACCGGGAAAGGCCCCCGGAGCGGCAGCAGGTCGGGCCGGCGGGCCTGGCGCTCCAGCACCTGGGCCAGGAAACCGGGCAGGAACCCGCGCAGGTCGGCGAAGAGGCGGTCGATGGTGTCGGTGTTGCCGCTCGGCTCGTAGGTGTCGAGCAGCGCCTCGTAGGGCTGGCAGCCCAGCGCCTCGGCCTTGGCGTCGGCGATCTGCCGCTGGAGGTTCAGCACCTCCGACAGGCTCGGCAGCAGCATCGCGAAGTCGCCGGCCGGCCGGGCGTCCCGCCAGACCATCTCGCAGCGGGAGACCGCGCGGGAGTTGGCTTCCACCAGGTCGGTCGGAACCGCGGTCGCGTGCAGGTAGGCCCGGTGCATCTCGTGCAGGTTCGCCGCTTGCCAGTCTGAAAGGTCGGTCTGGTGCTCGGCGTCGGCCAGCAGGTCGGCGTTGTCCTCGTCGGTCAGCAACTCGTGGCTGATCACCTTCAGGGTCGCCAGCTGCTCCGCCCTGCCGTCGGCGGCTCCGGGCGGCATCAGCGTCTCGGTGTCCCATTGCAGGATGCCCAGCGCGTCGGAAAGGGCGGCGATGCGGGCGAAGCGGCGTTCGAGCGTCTGATAGGCGGACATGGATTGCGGCTTCCCTGAAGGAGAAGGGTGAGGACGACGATCGGGGCCGTGTCAGCGCGGCTCCCGGGCGGGGTCGCGCCGCCACTGCGACGCGACATAGACGGCGATCAGCGTCAGCGCCAGCCCGTACCAGGTGACGGCGTACTGGAGATGGTTGTTCGGGATGGTGACGTTGGTCTGGCCGCCGACCGGCAGGCCGCCGGGATTGGCGGCGGGGCCGGCCTCCACCACCAGCGGCAGCGGGTTCTCCGTGCCGGCCGAGGCGGCCATGGCCGGGATGTCGTACCAGAACCACATGTTGGCGGCGGCGTCGTTGTCCGGCTGCATCCAGCCCGGCCCCGGCGGCACGCGGGAGATGCCCTCCACCGCGACGGTCCCGGCGGGCAGCCCGTCCGGGCGGGTCGCGGGGTCGCGCGCCTCGGTCGGGACCCAGCCGCGGTTGACCAGCACCGTGGTGCCGTCGTCGCGCCGCAGCGGCGTCACCACATGATAGCCGATCCGGCCGTTGAAGCTGCGGGCCGCCAGGTGCAGTTCCCGGTCGTGGAGGAATTCGCCGGTGACCGAGACGCGGCGGAAATCCCAGCCCGAGGGGTCGTCGATGCGGGACGGCAGGGGTGCGGGGTCGGCGTCCAGGCCGGCCTCGATCCGGTCGATCAGGTCGTTCTTCCAGGAGAGGCGCTCGACCTGCCAGGTGCCGAGGCCGGCCATGATCGCGACGGCCACCAGGGTACACAGGGTGGCGCCGAGGCCGGGGCGGAAACGCCGCCCGCCTTTGTCAGCGAGGGCAGCCATGGTTCCTCAATTCCGGGGGTCCGCCCGAGACTCCGGGGTCTCGGGGATGTCGTATTCGCTGGCGCGGTGGCGGAACTGGAGGGCCCATCAGGTAGGCCTTGGCGGGCCGCAGCATCCCGAGCGCCAGCCCGAGGATCACCACGGTCCAGACGGCGGCGTGGAGCCAGAGCGGCCAATCGACCGACATGGCGACCCAGAGGGCGACGGGAACCACCGTGAAACCCAGGATGAAGGTCATGAACACGGCGGGGCCGTCGCCGCTGTCGCCGCGGGCGAGCGCGAGGCCGCAGACCTCGCACCGGTCCGAGACGGACAGGAAGCCCTTGTACAGACGCCCCTCCCCGCACCGCGGACACCGGCACTTCAGCGCCGCGGCGAGGGGAGGGACCCGAGGGTACCGGGTTGGCGTCAGGGCGTCAGGCTCCCCACCAGTAGATGGACACGAACAGGAACAGCCAGACGACGTCGACGAAGTGCCAGTACCAGGCCGCCGCCTCGAAGCCGAAATGGCTCTGGGGCGTGAAGTGCCCGGCCGCCGTGCGCCACCAGCAGACCGCCAGGAAGATCGTCCCGATGACGACATGGAAGCCGTGGAAGCCGGTCGCCATGAAGAAGGTCGAGGGATAGATGCCGTCGGTGAAGCCGAAATGGGCGTGGGTGTATTCGTAGATCTGGAAGCCGCTGAACAGCACGCCCAGCAGCACGGTCAGGCCAAGCGCGACGCTGGCCGTCCGCCGGTCGCCCTCGATGATCGCGTGGTGCGCCCAGGTCACCGTGGTGCCCGACAGCAGCAGGATCAGCGTCATCATCAGCGGCAGGTGGAAGGCGTTGAACGTCTCGATGTTCTCGGGCGGCCAGACCCCGCCGATCGCCTCCTTGGGGAACAGGCTGGCGTCGAAGAAGGCCCAGAAGAAGGCCGCGAAGAACATCACCTCCGACGCGATGAACAGCGCCATGCCGTAGCGCAGGCCCAGCTTGACGACGGGGGTGTGGGCCTTCTGGCGGACCGCCTCCTTCAGGACGTCGCGCCACCAGCCGGCCATGACCGCCAGGACGGCGACGAACCCGAGCGCCAGCAAAAGCCAGCCGCTGCCGTGCATGAACAGGATGGCGCCGACCGCCAGCAGGCCGCCGGAAAAGGCGCCGAGCAGCGGCCAGGGGCTGGGATCGACCAGGTGGTAGGGGTGGCTGTGGCCGCCCCCGGTGGCATGCGCGTTAGTCTCGGCCATGCTGTGTAACCCTCGTTCTATGCTCTTATTCGTTGATTGACGTTACCTGTCCCGCCGCCCCGCCGCCATGGGCCCGGAAGAAGGTATAGGACAGGGTGATGGTCTGGACGTCGTCCAGCTTGGGATCGTCGGCCATGGCCGGGTCCACGAAGAAATAGACCGGCATGTCCACGCTCTGGCCGGGCTCCAGCCGCTGCTCGGTGAAGCAGAAGCACTGGATCTTGTTGAAATAGATGCCGGTCTTGTCCGGCGTGACGTTGTAGGTCGCGGTCCCGACGATCGGCTCGTCCGAATTGTTGACGGCGCGGTAGCTCATCATCGCGGACTCGCCGATCCGCACCTCCATCTGGTGGATTTCCGGCCGGAAGCCCCAGGGCAGCGCGCCGTTGACGTCGGCGTTGAAGCGGACCTTGACGGTGCGGTCCAGGATCTCCCCCGCCGGCCCTTCCGCCCGCTGCGTCGTGCCGCCGAACCCGGTGACCTTGCAGAACAGGTCGTAGAGCGGCACCGCGGCGAAGGACAGGCCGATCATGCCGAAGACCAGCCCGAACAGGCCGCCCATCAGGATCAGGTTCTTGCGCCGCGTTCCCTGGTGCGTCCTGGGGTCCCTGCCCGGCGTCATGCGCTTCCTCCGATGCGGACCAGGGTGATGACGTAGAGCAGGGCCACGAGGGCCAGGAGCGCCAGGAGCACGGCGATGTTCTTGCCGCGCTGTCGGCGCTTCTGCTCGTCGGTCAGCTGATGGCCGGGAAGGCGGTTGGCATTCATGGGACCCACGCGCTCGCTTGCTTTGCGGAAACTGGCTTTACGGAAGCCGGGCCAGCGGCCCGGCCAGCTGCTCGCCGATCAACAGCGACAGCAGCAGGAAGAGATAGAGGATCGAGAAGACGAACATCTGCTTGGCCGCCTTGTCCGTCCTGTCGTACCAGACCTGGACGGCCAGGGCCACGAACAGGCCGCCCAGCACGACCGACCCGGCGAGATAGGCAAGGCCGGCGATGCCGACGAAATAGGGGGCGACCGCGATGGGGAACAGCAGAAGCGTGTAGACCAGCATCTGCTTCTTGGTCTCGCGCTCGCCGGAGACGACCGGCAGCATCGGCACGCCGGCCTTGGCGTAGTCGCCGTTGCGGAACAGGGCCAGCGCCCAGAAATGCGGCGGCGTCCACATGAAGATCAGCAGGAACAGGATGATCGAGGCGATGCTGACGTCGCGGGTCACCGCGGCCCAGCCGATCATCGGCGGGAAGGCGCCGGACGCGCCGCCGATCACGATGTTCTGCGGCGTGCGGCGCTTCAGCCAGATCGTATAGACGAAGACATAGACGAAGGAGGCCAGCGCCAGCAGCCCGGCCGCGACCCAGTTGACCGCCAGCCCCATCAGCATGACCGAGCCGACGGTCAGGACCACGCCGAAGCTGAGCGCCTCGTCGGGGTCCACCCTGCCCTCGGGCAGGGGGCGGTTGCGGGTGCGCTGCATCATGCGGTCGATGTCGCGCTCGTACCACATGTTGATGGCGCCGGACGCGCCGGCGGCGACGGCGATGCAGAGGATGGCGGTCAGCGCCAGCACCGGATGGATATGGCCGGGGGCCACGATCATGCCGGCGAAGCCGCTGAACACCACGAGGGACATGACCCGGGGCTTCAGCAGTTCGAAATAGTCGCGGACGCCGCCGGTGGCGAAGCCCTCGGCCGGCGCCTGGGCGTCCGGCCGCATGGTGATGTCTGTCATCTCTTCACGTCTTCCCCTGGTACCTCGGGATCACGGGCCCGTTCCGCCGCGCCCGCGATCCCTCCCCCTGCCGGCCGCCGTGCGCTTACTTCACGCGCGGCAGCTCGTTGAACTGGTGGAACGGAGGCGGCGAGCTGACCGTCCATTCCAGCGTGGTCGCCGAGTCACCCCAGTAGCTGGCGCCGACGCGCTGGCCGCGGGTGATCGTGTAGAGCGCGATGCCGACGAACAGGACCGCGGCGGCGAACGAGATGTAGGAGCCCACCGACGAGATCATGTTCCACCCGGCGTACGCATCCGGATAGTCCGGGATACGGCGCGGCATGCCGGCCAGACCCAGGAAGTGCTGCGGGAAGAACGTCAGGTTGACGCCGACGAAGGTCATCCAGAAATGGACCTTGCCCCAGAACTCCGGATACTGACGGCCCGACATCTTGCCGATCCAGTAGTAGAAACCGGCGAAGATCGAAAAGAGCGCGCCCAGCGACAGCACATAGTGGAAGTGGGCGACGACGTAGTAGGTGTCGTGCAGGACGATGTCCATGCCGCCGTTCGCCAGCACGACGCCGGTGACGCCGCCCACGGTGAACAGGAAGATGAAGCCGACGGCCCACAGCATCGGCGTCTTCAGCTCGATCGATCCGCCCCACATGGTGGCGATCCAGGAGAAGATCTTGATGCCGGTCGGCACCGCGATGATCATCGTCGCGGCCGTGAAGTAGGCCCGGGTGTCCACGTCGAGGCCGACGGTGAACATATGGTGGGCCCACACGACGAATCCCACGACGCCGATCGCGACCATGGCGTAGGCCATGCCCAGGTAGCCGAAGATCGGCTTCTTGGAGAAGGTCGAGATGATGTGGCTGATGATGCCGAAGCCCGGCAGGATCATGATGTAGACTTCGGGATGGCCGAAGAACCAGAACAGGTGCTGGAACAGCACCGGGTCGCCGCCGCCGGCCGGGTCGAAGAAGGTGGTGCCGAAGTTGCGGTCGGTCAGCAGCATGGTGATGGCGCCGCCCAGGACGGGAACCGCCAGCAGCAGCAGGAAGCCGGTGATCAGCATCGCCCAGGCGAACAGCGGCATCTTGTGCAGCGTCATGCCGGGGGCGCGCATGTTGAAGATGGTGGTGATGAAGTTGATGGCGCCCAGGATCGACGACGCCCCGGCCAGGTGCAGGGCGAAGATCGCCATGTCGACCGACGGCCCGGGATGCCCGACGGCGGAGCTGAGCGGCGGGTAGATGGTCCAGCCGGTGCCCGCGCCGGTGCCGACGAAGGCGGACCCCAGCAGCAGCAGGAAGGCCGGGACCAGCAGCCAGAAGCTGATGTTGTTCAGCCTGGGGAAGGCCATGTCGGGCGCGCCGATCATGAGCGGCACGAACCAGTTGCCGAAGCCGCCGATCAGCGCCGGCATGACCACGAAGAACACCATGATCAGCCCGTGGGCCGAGATGATGACGTTCCACAGCTGGCCGTCGGCGACGATCTGGCTGCCCGGAGCCTGGAGCTCCATGCGCATGATCACCGAGAACAGGCCGCCGATCAGGCCGGCGATGATCGAGAAGATGATGTAGAGAGTGCCGATGTCTTTATGGTTGGTCGAGAAGAACCACCGCGCGACGAATCCCGGCTTGTGGTCGTGGCCGTGATCGTCGTGGGCGGATGCTCCGGTCGCTCCGTGACCCATGGTGCTAGTCCCTTACCCTCGGGTTGTCGTTGCGCTGGCGGCGGCGCGGCCTGGGGCCTGCGCGGTGCCGCCGCGCTGATTGTTCCTGGTGCCCGTGTTCCCGGTACCCTTTCGCCGGGGGCCGCTCATTCCTGGACGGCGGGAACCGGTGCGGCCGGCGCCTGGGCCACCTGGACCGCCGGAGCCTTCGGGGCGTTGGAGGCGAACTCCTCCTTGGCCTCGACCAGCCACTGGGCGAACCGCTCCTTGGAGACCGCCTCGATGGCGATCGGCATGTAGCCGTGGTTGGTGCCGCAGATCTCCGAGCACTGGCCGTAATAGACGCCCTCGCGGTCGATCCGCGCCCAGGTCTCGTTCAGGCGGCCGGGAATGGCGTCCTTCTTGATGCCGAGGGACGGCATGGCCCAGCTGTGCAGCACGTCGCCCGCGGTGACGATGATGCGGATGTTGGTGTCGACCGGCAGCACGATCCGGTTGTCCACCTCGAGCAGGCGGCGCTGGCCGGGCTGGATCTCGTCGTCCGGGATCATGTAGCTGCTGAAGGTCAGGTCCTCATGGTCCGGATACTGGTACTCCCAGAACCACTGGTGGCCGATGACCTTGAGGGTCATCTCGGCGTTCTCGGCCTTGTCCATGAAGTACAGGACCTTGAACGACGGCACCGCGATCACGACCAGGATGACCACCGGCAGCACGGTCCAGGCGACTTCGAGGATCGTGTTGTGGGAGGTCCTGGTCGGGTTCGGGTTGGCCTTGGCGTTGAAGCGGACCATGACGTAGATGAGCAGCGCCAGCACCAGCAGGGTGATGCCGGTGATCACCACCAGAAGCAGGTTGTGGAAATCCGTCAGCTGCTCCTTGACGGGGGAGGCCGACGCCTGGAGGCCGAGCTGCCAGGAGTGCGGCTCTCCGACAGCGGGTTGTCCCTGGGCCAGGGCGGCACCGGCGCTGCCGAATACGGAAAACAAAAAGGCCGTCAAGACGGCGCTGATCCTGTGCACATTCATCCCTAACCACTCTTCCTTGCGGCGGAGCCGCCCGCTCCGCATGTCTGACGAAACCCGTCCCCCGCTTTGCGCGGGGTGATTCTTGTGGCCGGCTCCTTCCGGTCGCCCCGGGAGCCCGCGGGAAGGACCCGCTTGCCCCGGTGCCGGAAACCGCCGTGCGGCTGAACATACCTGTTTGTTCATGACCTGATCAACCGGCGCTCCCGATCAGGGAGGTACATATCGTCGCAGGTGCGCCCGAATTGATCCCGCTCAAAGATCATGGTTTTTACATACGCGCTCGACATCCCCGGCGTCAACTTGACGCAGCGGACCGATCCGTCTGATTTGGCTATACTTTTCGCCTAATATGCGAGCCCGTGGCAAGGTTGGCACGGTCGCGGCGGAGGCGCGGCGCGGCAGGACCAGTGATCAGGCGCGCGGTGCGCGCTTTCGCCGCATGCCGGTCGGCGAGGACTCGGGCATGCATTCACACTCCCGGAAAGCCGCCTCGGGAAAAATGTTATCGTCATGGGTATGCTCGGCCCGGGGTGCCGAGCGCCCGCCCGTCGCAACATGCCGTCGATAGAGACCAGTCCATGGCCAAGAAGACCGAAGTCGAAGCCATCGCCAACCAGCTGTCCTTCGCCGTGAAGGAACTCTCCACGGTCGCCGAGCGCCTGAGCAAGGCCGGCTATGCCGAGATCGCGGACGAGATCAGGACCCTGGCGAACAGCGGCGGCTTCTTCGCCGAGGAGTTCGCCCGCCTGTCCCGCGAGCGGGCATCGTGAGAGGTGCTGCGACCCCGCGAGCACCCTACCCCGCCGCCACCCGCTCCCGGTACTTGCGGATCGCGACGTTGACCTGCTCGGACAGGTCCGCCGGCGCGCGGTCGGGGTTCAGGCCGGACATGATGGCGTCGGACAGGGGGCGCAGCAGGCGCAGCGCCGCCGGTTCGCTGACGCGGCCGCTGTTAACCATGCGCTGGCCCAGGTTGCGCAGTTCGGTCACCATCTCGACCAGCGCCGCATAGGGCGTGCCGGGCAGCCGGTCGAGCAGATCGTCGCAGGCGTCGATCAGGGACTCCAGGTATTCGCGGTTGGCGGAGTCGTCGTTCAGCGCCGGCGTGCCGGAGACGATCAGGCCGGCCAGGAAGCTGACCTGGAAGGCGTCGCGGCGGCGCTTCTCCTCGTCGATCTGGCGCTGGGCGCGGGCGATCACCTCGTCCAGGGTGGCCAGTTCGGCGGAGTGGCCCTCGGCCTTGGCGCGCAGCGTGTTGGGCACGTCGAACAGCGGGATCGAGCTGGGGCCGCGCGCCGGATCCTTGCGGCGGTCGGGGCCGATATAGGCCGAGGTCACGATGAAGGGCTTGCGCTGGCGGACCAGTCCCACCAGCCGCTCCATGACGGCATTGACCGACAGGGGCTTCACCAGCAGCCCGTCGGCCCCGCTCTCGACGATGGCGCGGACCCGCTCGTTGCTCGCGACCGAGGTCGTCATGATCACGGTCACGAATGGGTTGCGGCCCAGCTTGCCATGGCGGATCGCGCGGACCAGCCCGCAGGGGTCCTCCCCTTCCAGGTCGGCGTCGAGCACCACCACGTCGGGCGGGTCGCTCCCCCCCTCCAGGAGCGTGCGGAGGGATCGGATGTCGGGAACGTCGACGATCCCGGAGAACCCCTCCGCCTGAAGGAGGGACTTGAGGGCGATGCGGACCGAGAGATTTCCCTCTCCCATCAGAATGCCGATCCTGGATCGGTGTGCCCTGGCGATCATTCAATCAATCCGCGATCGTCGCTCCCGTTGGTTCGGCAGCGGTCATATGAGCTTCGTCCGAACCTGAGAATGACACGCCGTTTTCAGACGGCAAGCGCCACTATCGCATCTCCGGCGGGAGCAATGTCGCAGCCCGGCGGTTGAGGCAGGGGTGAAGCCGCTGCCGCGGCCGAAGCCAACAGTTCGAGGATCGGCGACATGACAGACACCAGCAGTCCCCAGATCGCCCGGCGCATGACCGCCGGCCTCCTCCCGGTCCCCTTCGCGGGCGGCCCGGCAATGCCGGGATGGAGCTCGGCCGGACTGGGGATCCCGTCCTTCGACACAGCGGGCGGGCGCGACGTGGCGCTGATCGCGGAGTTGAACGATCTGCTGCAGCTCGACTGCGACGCGGTGGGCGCCTACACGCTGGCGATCGCGGCCCTGCGCGACGGCGGCCTGCGCGACCGGCTGACCCAGTACCGCGAGGACCACGAACGGCACATCGTCGATCTGATCGATCTGATCAGGACTCGCGACGGCGTGCCGATCCGGCTGCCCCATTTCCCGACCGGCCTGTTCAAGCTGCTGGTCCAGGCCGGCGGCTCGGCCGGAAGCCTGGCCGGCGGCGACCGCGCGGTGCTGCTGGCCTTCGTCACCAACGAGGGGCAGGCCCGCGACAAGTACCGCCGCCACGCGCGGGGCGACCATCCGGCCGACGTGGAAGCCATGCTGAAGCGAGCCGCCCGCGACGAGGAGACCCATTTCGAATGGGCCTGGGACTCGCTCGACCGGCTCGGCGTCGGACGCGGGACGCTTCCGGGGATCGCGGCCGAGAGCTTCGGCTTCTTCCACGGCGCCAACGCGGACATCCTGGAAGCGGCCGGCAAGCTGGGCCTGGACGTGCTGGCGCGGACCCTTCGGCGCGTCTGATCCGCGGGAGGTACCCGTATCCGGAGGGTCCGGTATCGGAGGAGTAGTCGGCAACAAGTCCCGCCCCCGCGGCGTTTGGATGCCGACGCCGGCGGAGGTCCGGGGCCGGCAGGGCTCCAGGGAACGGCTCCGGGCGACCAGCAAGCACGATAGAGGACATCATGACCAGCTCGCATGAACCCGACGCGCGTCGGGGGAACTTGCGGTATTACCTGTTGGGACTGGCCGTGGTGGCGGTCATCGCGGTGATCGCGGCAATCTCCTTCGGCGTCCAGAGCGGCAGGCTGGAGGAACAGCTCGCCCAGCGCGAGCGGGAACACCAGCAGTCCCTCGCCGCCTTGACCGGCGAGCGCGACACCGCCCGCGAGGAGCGGCAGGCCTTCCAGGGCGACCTGGAGCGGCTGCGCACCACGGTCCAGGACGAGCGCCGGCTGGCCGGCGAGGTGAACCGCCTGGGACAGGAGATCCAGTCCGCCCAGCAGCAGCTCCAGGAACTCGGCGCCCAGCGGGAGGCGGCCCAGGCGGAGACCCAGGCCATCCTGCAGCAGCGTGCCGAGGCGGAGCAGCAGACGGCCCAGGTCGTCGAGCAGCTTCGCCAGCAGACCCAGCAGCTGGAACGGACCCAGGCCCAGGTGACCGAGGCCGGACAGCAGCAGGCGACGATCCGCGACCAGCTGGCCGCGATGAGCGACCAGGTCGCCCAGCGGACCTCGGAGGCCGAGCAGATCGCCCAGCGCGTCGCCGAGGTGCGCCAGCAGGAGGCGCAGCTTCGCGACAGCGTGGCGGCGCTCAGCCAGGAGTCCGCCGCGAAAGCCGACCAGGCGGCGCAGGCCGCGCAGCAGACGGAGGCCGCGGTCACCCAGCTCGACCAGTCCCGGCAGGAGCTGAACCGGGTCCGCCAGGAACTGGCCGACGCCAACGACCAGCTCACCGGCGCCCGGCAGGAGCTGGAGAACGCCCGCCGCGAGCTGGAGCAGACGGTCCAGCGGAACCGGCAGGCGGTCGCCGAGATCGAGCAGCGCCAACAGGATCTGGCCGGGATCGCCGAGCAGGTCGAGCAGCGGAACGCCGACCTGGGCGCTGCCGAGCAACGGCTCGCCGACCTGACCACCCAGGCCGATGCCCAGCAGGCCCGGCTGGAGGAAGTGGTCGAGAGCGCCCGGCAGGCGCGCGAGGCCGAGGTGGAAGCCCGCCGCAGCGTCGCCCAGCTGAGCGACGACGTGACCGGACGCACCGGCGAGCTCCAGCAGATCGAGCAGCGGATCCAGGAGGCCCGCCAGACCCTCCAGCAGGAGCAGCAGGGCCTGGCGCAGCTTCGCGACCAGGTGGCGGAGCAGACGGCCCAGCTCCAGGCGCTGGAGCAGCGCCGGATGGAAGGGCTGCAGCAGCCCGGCGGCGAGGCGGCTCCCCAGCAGCAGCCGGAGCAGGCGCCGGCCCAGCAGTAAGGGCCGGTCCGCGGACCGCGAAGGCGGCATGGGAAAGCCCGCCTCCCGGATCGGGAGGCGGGCTTTCCCATGGGCGCCGTGCCGGCGTCAGGGACGGGTCTGCGGGGTCACCGTGGTGTCCGTCTCGGCACCGGCGGGGGAACCCGAGCTCAGGCCCGGACCGTTCGGCGTCTCGAACACCTTCGCGGCGTCGCGCGCCTTGATCGAGGCGGCATCGCGGCCCAGCAGGGTGTCCGGGGACGGGGCGTTGCCCTCCGGGGCGCCGGGGCGCGACGACGAGACATGCTCGTGGTGGGTGTCGGGATCGACATAATCCACCGTGCGCCGCTCCGCCCTGCCATACCGCGGGCCCGTGTGGGCGGGGGCGCCGTAATCGAACGCGTCCTCGGTCAGGACGGCGTCGTCATAGTCGAACTCCTCCAGCCGGCCCGCCCGCTCCGGCGTCCAGCGCTCGCGCCGCTTCTCGCTCCGCGACCCGGCGATGGCCAGCCAGGCGACGCTGATCGCCAGAAGCGCCACGGGGATCGGGTTGTCGCGCACGGTCGTCGAGAGATTCGACACGAAGGTCTGACCCTGGCCGCTGTTGCGCAGATAGCCCCAGACCTCGTCCATCATGCGGCCCGGGGAGAGACGGTCCTCGATGGCCGCCAGTGTCGCGGCGGTGTTCTGCCGGGTCTGCTCAATTTCCCGTTCGATCTGCTCAGGGGTCCTGTGGTCCGTGTTCGCCATCTCCAGCCTTCCATTGCATTGAGACGCGGCTCTTCCTGCCGCCTTCCCCTGCAAACCAACCTCTCCCCCGTTAGTTCCGGGTAGGGCCTTCCGCCGCGGTCCGGGGCTGGGGCGCCAGGCGGCCGCCCTGGTCCATCCAGGCGGCATAGTTGGCGTGGATCCAGGCCGGGACCGCCAGGCTGGCGATGGCCAGCAGCGTCATCGCGGTCTTGGTCCCTTCCGTGAAGGGACCGATCCTGGCGTCAAGCCCCAAGAGCACGTAGACCACCACCACATGGTAGGCATAGACCTGAAGCGAATGCTTGCCGATGAAGGTCAGGAACCGCCAGGCGAACAGGCGGTTCAGCAGCGTCCCGGCGGCCCGCGCCACCGGCGACGACGCCTCCCGGCCGGCGACCAGCAGCCAGGCGATCAGGTAGGCCAGGCCCGCGAAGTTCAGCAGGTAGACGAGGGCGAACTCGCCGCGGTTGTTGTAGACGTCGAACCGCAGCGCCATGCTGTCGGGCACCAGGCCGTTGGTGAAGCCGAGCCTGAAAGCCATGAACAGCAGGACCAGCGCGATCGAGACCTTCAGCAGGTCGGTGCGCCGGGGCGAGAACCAGCGGTCCCAGTCCAGCTTGCCCTGGGCATCGGCCGCCCCGAGCAGCAGCCCGGTGACGAACACGATCTGCCAGGCGAGCGGATTGAAGTGGCTGCGCAGCACGAAGCCGGGCGCGAAGGCGCCGACCGTCTCCTCGACGATCCGGATCGCCGGCAGATGCAGCCCCAGCTGGACCATCAGCCAGAGCAGGACGCTGCCGCCCAGCACCTCGCGCCAGTAGCCCCGCGCGATCCAGCGCAGCAGCAGCGGCGACGCGACCAGATAGACGATGTATTGCGGCAGGATGTCCATGAAGGTCGGCTGGTAGAGCAGCAGGAACGCCGAGATCCCGGTCAGCGTCGGGGTCTGGTACATCTCCCACATGAAGTGCCCCCACAGCGGGCGCGAGTTTGGGATCAGCACCGCCATGAACAGGATCGCCGCCAGGACGATCACCGCGTAGACATAGAGTTCGTAGGCCCGGTTGAGGATCTTGGCGTCCATGAGGGACGTCTGTCCCTTGGCGATCATGCGCGTATAGTAAAGGCCTATGATGACGCCGGAGATGAAGACGAATCCCTGGGCATCCTGGACATAGCCCAATTCCGAGTGGTTGATCCGCGCGAGCAATAACTCACCCTGGAACGGCAAATGATTAAGCATCATAAATACGAGGAAATAACCACGCAAACCGTCGAGGATTGCAAAACGCTTCATGGCACTCTCCACGGCCGGGGCGACTGCATGCCGATAGTACAGATTTTGGTATGTACCGATTGGTGAACCGGCGCAGATCATGTTTATTCCTTAAAGTGCCTTTCAATACCCCTTTCAGTGTAGAAAGAGACCAGAAGATCGACCTGAATATCCTGAGCCGGCAGGGAACATCCTGTCGGTTCAGGACGTTGAATCGGGTTGCGCATCGGCAACAGTGCCGAGGCGAATGTTCCGTGTCCCCCGCAATTCACAGTTTGACCATAATTGGAACCCATACGCTCTGCCGTCGCCGGGCAGCCCGCCAGGCTTCATGACAGCTTCACAGCAACAGCAGCCGAGCGAGCGTTTCCCAACCATGGTCAAGCACGTCTTCCCCGCAGTTCTGTCCGGTATCGTCGGTTTCGGCATGATGGTCGGGAGCGCCGCGGCGCAGGCTCCCGAGCAATGCGCCGCCCCGTCGCTGGTGATCCCGGCTTCCGCACGCGAGATGCCGCGGACCAGCGCGGCCCTCAGCCGCAAGCAGGATCTGCGCATCGTCGCCGTCGGCTCGTCCAGCACCCAAGGGACCGGCAGTTCGGGTCCCGCCATGACCTATCCGGCCCAGCTCGACCGGATCCTGGAAACCCGCTTCCCCGGCGCGAGGATCGAGGTGGTCAACAAGGGGATCGGGGGAGAGAAGGCGGCCGCGACCCTGGCCCGGCTCGACCGCGACGTGCTGGCGCTGAAGCCCGACCTGGTGATCTGGCAGCTCGGCACCAACGACGCCCTGGGGAAGGTCGATGCCAAGGTGTTCGGCATGCAGGCGGTGGAGGGCATCAAGCGCATCCGGGAATCGGGCGCCGACCTGATGCTGCTGGAGCCGCAGTTCCTGCCCAAGCAGGTGGGCAACGCGACCTATGCGGCCTATGTGGACGCGGTCCGCGCCCTGGGAGCCGCGCACGGCATCCCGGTGTTCCGCCGCAATGAGGTGATGAAGCACTGGCTCGACAGCAAGCAGTTCACCCCGACCACCATGCTGTCCAGCGACCAGCTGCACATGACCGACGCCAGCTACCGGTGCCTCGCGGAACTGATGGCCAACGCCATCGTCCCGGCGGCGATGCCGGCGGTCCAGCCGCCCGCCGGTCAGACCATCAAGGTGCTGAGCGGTCCCACCGCGGTGCGCAGCGCCGAAACGCCCAGGTAGAACACGGCCGCGACGAAACCCCAGCAGGCGACCGCGGCCGTCAGCGCCAGGATCGCCTGCATCTGGACGGGCAGTTGCTCCTCCGGGCCTTCCGAGAACCGGGACATCATACGCTCTCCGGCGATCCGGCGTATCAAAGCGTTCATGTCGAATCCGAATCCGTTGTTCATTCTCGATCCTCTCCCTTGCCGGGCGATGCTAATTATGGAAACAGGGCGGACGGGTGTCAAAAATGTGACATTCCGGACGCGATCGGAAGAAAACCGGGATGCGGAAGCCGGGCCGGGAATCGCCCGGCCGGAAGCGCCTTCTCTCTTCAGTCGTAACACCGGCTGGGTCACTGACGGACCGTGATCCCGACCGGCTATAGTCGCGCCGCAAGCCGAAGACTTCTCGCAAAAGGCCGGGACAGACGGACGGGGGACAGGACATGTTGGGGATCGCCGCCGTCGCAGTGCCGATGGGGTTCCTGTTCGGCTCGGGCTGCGCCGACCAGCCGACCGTGGTGGAGCTGTTCACCTCGGAAGGATGCTCGTCGTCGCCGGCGGCCGACGTGCTGCTGAACGAGCTGGCCGGCCGGCCCGACGTTCTGGCGCTGTCGTTCCATGTGGACTGCTGGGACGATCTCGGCTGGGCCGACCCCTTCGCCACCGCCTGGGCGACCCGGCGCCACCGCGACTACAACGACGCCCTCGGCCGTTCCTCCGTCTATACGCCGCAGATGGTGATCGACGGATCGGCCGAGGTGTTCGGCGGCAACGCGCGCCTGGTCGGCCAGGCCGTGGCGGCGGCGCGGGCGGCGCGGGGGCAGGCACGCCGGAACCC
>NZ_CP067420.1:0-115000 GCF_016653635.2 Skermanella sp. TT6 | reverse complement strand
AGCCAGGATCAAACTCTCAGGTTGAACTCACCGCCACTGCCGGGACCGAAACCCCGAACACCGGCGATGATCAACGGGAACCGTCACCCAAGACAGTCCCGAGAACCTAAGCTTTGAACCATGTGATTCTCTGCGTAGCTTCCAGGATGCTCGACTAACAGCTCCGATATGTGCCCCGAACCGGGCCATACCGCGCCGCCGCCTGCGCATCCCTTCTCTCATACGATCAACTTGTCAAAGATCCGGGCGATTTCGAGAACCGAAACCACAGGCCCATTTGCAAAATGGGCCGAAACTCTTGCCTCAACCTTAAACCCGGAGACAGAATTTCGACGCGCTACAGCGCGTCGTTCGATCCATCCTCGGTGGGCTGATCCCTCTGCGTGTCGGCGGCGTCGGCCACCAGCGCTTCGGTGAGGCGGTATATAGACCCGGCGGTTTTGGCCCGCAACAGAAAAAGCTGCCACGGGGTGAAGTTTTTTTGACCGGCGCGTGACACCCCCTGGTCAGGCCAAGCCCAGTTCCCGCAGTTCGGCGAGGATATGGGGCGGCAACTCCCCTTCCGGCCCTGCGTCGTCCAGGTCGGGGGGTGCCGCGTCCGGCTCGAGGTAGCGCCAGCCTTGGAACGCCTTCTTGGATTGCGGCAGGGTCGCGACGAGCGTGGGGTCCAGGATGATGCGGCACCAGGTCTCCCCTTCGTCGCCGTCCATCATCTCGAAATCGAGCACCCGCTGCCGGCAGCGGACCTGGCCCTTGATGACCCAGTAGATGGACCCGCCGTCCGTGACCTCGTCGGGCCGCCTCGGCTTGCGTCGGGTGTACGCCGGAACGACGGCGACGCCGTCGCGGACGAACCGCCGTCCCTGCTGGACTTCGGCGAGATGGTCGGGATCGCTGATGCCGACCGCCAGTTTGATCAGGTGAATGGGCATGGAGTCCGAAAAGCTGGCGATGATCGTGTGACCAGCACCAGATAGCATACCGTGCCGCCGGATACAGGGGGCGCGCGAGTAAACAGATATGTGCCCGTTTCGAGCCTTGGGGAAAGGTGCCGAGCGGCGACCGTGACCTTGCATGGTTCCTGGTGAACGGGAGCATGCCACGACCGACTCTCTACCCGATAGAACACTTCGCCCACCAATCTTTCCGGTCGTGGCGATGATGATCACGGAACCGTGGTAGTAGTTCTCCGGTCTTGGGAGCATAATCCGTGGAGTTCGGCAAATATCGTTATCCAGCCGACGCATCGCCTCCTATGATCCGCCGCGGCCGATCAGGCCCGACGGGAAGCCGTACGGTACGCGGACTTGGCAGAGCGAGGCTTGATGACGTCCTTTGACCTGATCGTAGTCGGAACCGGCTTCGGGTCTTCCTTCTATCTGCACAAATATCTTCAGCACGCGAGGAGCGATGCGCGCATCCTGGTGCTGGAACGCGGAGGGAGCCAGGACACGAACTGGCAGGTGGCCGAGCGGCGGAATTCCGACATCGACCATACCGCCACTTTCCTCAAGCAGGGGATGCCCGACAAGGCGTGGCGCTTCACCATCGGCTTCGGCGGCGGCTCGAACTGCTGGTGGGCGTGTACGCCGCGCATGATGCCCAACGATTTCAGGCTGAAAAGCCTGTACGGTGTCGGGCGCGACTGGCCGATCTCCTACGACCAGCTGGAACCCTGGTACCAGGAAGCCGAGGAGATCATGGCGATTTCCGGTTCCGACACCGGCACGCCCTTTCCCCGCTCAAAGGCCTACCCCCAGCCGCCCCACCGCTTCACCGACCCGGACCGGCTGCTGAAGGCGGCGTACCCCGACGGCTGGTTTCCGCAGCCGACGGCGCGGGCCAGGGTCGCCACGGAGTCGCGGGCGGCCTGCTGCGCCAACGCCGTCTGCAATCTCTGCCCGATCAGCGCCAAGTTCACGGTAGCCAACGACCTGGCCGGCCTGTACCGGGATGATCGCGTCACCCTGCTGCTCCGGGCGGAAGCGCTCGCCGTCGAGACAACGGGCGGGATGGCGACCGGAGTGGTCTATCGCCGGGACGGAGCCGAGCATACCGCGCGGGGCGATCTGATCGTGCTGGGCGCCAACGCCATATTCAACCCGTTCATCCTGATGAAATCCGGCCTCGACCACCCGCTCCTCGGCCGGCGCCTGCACGAGCAGACGTCCGTCGACGCGCTGGTGTATCTGGACGGCGTGGATAATTTCCAGGGAAGCACGTCGATCACCGGTCACGGCTACATGCTCTATGACGGGCCGCACCGGTCCCGGTACGGAGCCTGCCTGATCGAGAGCTGGAACCGTCCCGAATTCCGCAACGAGCCCGGCCGCTGGAGGCAGATCCAGCTGCTGAAATGCATCGTCGAGGACCTGCCCCTGGAACGGAACCGCGTCGCCCTCTCGACCGAGCACCCGGACAAACCCGTCCTTCACTTCGAATCCCGGAGCGATTACGCGATGCGGGGCATTGCCGCGCTGGACGAGGCGCTGCCCAGGATCCTGGAAAAGCTGCCGGTCGAGCGCGTGGAGATCAAACGGCCCGTCAACGTCACGGAGGCGCATGTCCTGGGCACCACGGTCATGGGCGACGACCCGTCCGACAGCGTCATCGACGGCGACTTGGTGCACCACCGGGTCCGCAACCTGATCGTCGTGGGAAGCGGAGCGTTCCCGACCGGCGCCCCGGCAAATCCGTCCCTCACCATCAGCGCGCTGGCGCTCCGCGCCGCCGAACACCTGCATCGCCCCGGAGGGCGTTCCTCATGATGCGGCTGTCCCGAAGGGCCCTGCTCGTCGGAGGCGGGGCCGTCGTCGCCGTCACCGGCCTGGTCGGCGGAGTCGTGGCGAAGAACATCGACCCTGCGGAAGCCCTGATCCGCGCCGTGCTCCGGGACCGCTTCCCGGATATCCAGGTGACCGAGGACGATCTCAGCCGCTTCGCGTCGGATTACCTCACCCACAAGGTAGCCCCGGAGGAAGTCTGGCTGCTGCGCCTGGCGGGATCGATGCCCGGCGTGAGCCTCAGCCACCAGCTGAGGGACCGCCTTCCGGGCGGCGTACGGGACAAGCTTGCGGCGTTCGAGAACAGCGTCATGAACATGTTCCTACTGTCGACCGACTTCTTCCTTCGCGGGCCCGAAGCCGGGCCGGTGGTGAGCTACGTCGCCTACGCCGACCCTCTGGTCAATCCCTGCATGAATCCCCTGGCCCGTTTCGACGCCTGACGGCGGGTCTGGGTCGTTCAAGACCGAGGGTGCGTCCATCCGGTCAGGGGACTTCACCGACCATCAGGACCTTTTTCCTTTCGAGGAAGGCGGCGTCGTCGAGTTTCGTCACGGAGTTGACGTAGCGGTGGGTCCGGAGAGCCGACGCCGCGCAAGCCGCCTCCTCGACGGCACACCATTGCGCCCGCCGCTCCCCGATCAGTTTTTCCGCATGCTCGTTTCGAAGGTAGAAGCGCGTGCGGTCGACGACCACCGGCTGGTAGTCGTTTCGGAACTCGGGGATCGCGTAGATCTTCGAGTTCACGCCCCAGTGCTGATGGACCTCGATCGCATCCGGCCGCTCCTCGGCCAGGATGGCCGGCAGGGCCGCGTAACCCTGCCTCGCCAGCTTCCGGCTCGCCAGGAGGCCGAGGTCCACGACGCGGATCCGATCGCAGCACAGGGCGAGGCCGCCGACGTCGGGGGTGGCGAAGGTGATCATGTCCCTACCGAGCAGCCGTCTGAGGTGATCGACCGCGAGCCCGGTCCTGCGATAGGTCTCGGGAGTCGTGCCGTAGGCCTCCGCGACCTCGCCGCCGCCGCCGGACAAGGTCCGTGCCATCTGGGCGATCGGCTGCCTGGCGCTGACGATCCAGCTGAACAGGATCGTGAGGGCGCACACCGCGACCAGGGCCGGGCGCGCGGAAACCGTCCGGGCCGGGTCCGCCAGCCTGTCGTAAACGAGCCCGAAGATGAGCAGGACGAAAGGCAGGGCGAGGAACTGCATCCGGCCCACATAGCCCCAGTTCTTCCCGATCAGGATGGCGAACAGCACGACGGCGGCGACCGGGGCCGCAAGGGCAAGCACGTCGTTCCGCGCAGATCCCAGAGCTCGGAGCCGACCGGACAGCCCGCTCCACGGGATGATGAGCAGTGCCGACACCGCCAGGACCATGGGAAACAGCGTCGCCGTGATCTCGACGGCGGCGATCAGGCGGAGCTTGACACCCTGGAGGCCGGACAGGCTGTACGGGACGTGCATCTTGGCATGTACGGGATTCGGGAAGACGTCCCCGAAAACCGAGTACCGGACGATGGCATGCAGGCCGACGACCGCCATGCCGGCGGCCGCCAGGAGGATGAAGCTTCTGTACCGCCCCCGGAGGAGGAGCGGCGTCAGCAGCGCCGCGTAATAGATCATCGCCTCGAAGCGGGCGGTCAGAAAGACGACGATGGCCACGGCCAGGAGCAGACGGTTCTCCCGAACGTACAGCGCATGGAACAGCGCAAGCCCCGTGGCCGTCAGAAGCGTCATCTCCATGCCGTTAGACACCTCCGACACCGCCGGCCCGAACAGGGAGAAGACGAGCAGGATCGCAAGCCTGGTCCGCGGGCGCAGGCCGAGATGCCGGGCGATCAGCCAGACGAGGACGGTGGCGACGCCGAGGAACAGTCCGGCCGCCATCTGCGAGGCGTGGATCGCCCCTTCGAAGCCGGGCCGGAAAAGCGCCATGGCGGCGTTGATCAGGAACCACGCGGTGGAGGAGTATCCCTCGACCACCTCCGAAACGGACGTGAGCGCGATGAGGCCGCTTTCCGCGAAGGTGCGCGAGTAGGCGAGCGTGATCGCTCCGTCGTCCCAGGCATGGACCCCGACCAGGCGGGTGATGAGCACGATCATGACGAACTGCGTCCCGAGGGCCAGCGCCAACTCGGGGAACGGCGACCGCGCCATGACGCTCTCACGTGTCATGATTGCCGGCGTCAGGGGATCAGTCCGCATTGCGGTCCCGCGATTATGTCAGACGCGCGATCCTACGCGGAACACCGGTCATCGGTTGCCATGAATAGGGATATCCGTCGAACTCGCCCGGATTAGACAGGCCCGTCGCGATCAGGGCGGTCCGTAAGGCGAAGGGCGATGACCCAACACCTTCGAGCCGAGTTCCAAGGGATCAGGCGGCGATCTGGTTGATGCCGCGGCAATGGGCCTCGAACGCGTCGGAGATGAATTCCGGCCGCTTGTAGTAGCCTTTGATCCAGCTCGCCAGCATGCACAGTTCCTCAAGCTTCACGATCTCGTCGAGCGTGCCTTCGGGAAATCTGATCTGGAAGCTTTCGGCGATGAACTCCAGCACCTGCTCGACCTGCTCGATGGTAAGCCCCATGTCGGTCTCGAGAGTGGCTGTCCGGACCAGGATCTTCTCGTCGATACCGAACTCGTCCCGGATCAGCTTCACGATCCAGCGGAACATGTTCATCCAGTTCTTGACGTCTTCTGTGGATCTCGACATGGGTTCCATCAACCCACGCCGGGACAGCGGGGCCTCGTTCGGATCGAATTCACAACAGGTTAGCGCAATTCCGTTAAAAAAAGTTGTCAGCCCGATCGGACAAAAGCAGTAAAGACGCTAGGCGTTAGGTCAGGGAATCCATCCGGTAAGGCGCCACCACAGGAAGTTCAACGGCGTCAGGACCGCCAGGGTGACCAGTGCCAGCGGGATCGACAGGCGGAGCGCCTCGGCGACCCGGACATTCCCGAGTTGGAGGGCCACCACCAGCGGCGGCACCTGGTAGGGAAAGAAGACGACCGAGAAGCCCACCACCTGCGTCATGATGACCGTCACCAGCGGCCAGCCCGTGGCGCCCGCCAGTTCGCCGGCCAGGGGAGACAGGATCGCTGGCAGGCCGGGCATGGTCGATATGACGCCCAGCGCCGCCGCGGCCCCCGTCAGGGACGCGAAGTTGAGCGCATCCGCCCCGGGTTCGAGGGGAATGACCGCGAGCAGCCCGGCGCTGAGCACAGCGCCCAGCCCGCTATGGGTGACCAGGGCGGCCATCCCCAGCACGCCGGCCACATAGATGAGCGAGGCGAAATTGACCGAGCGGCTGAACTCCGCCGCCGGCACCAGGCCGCTGACCGGCATCAGGCAGACCAGGGCCGCCGTCAGCCCGACCCAGGCGGGTGAGATGCCGTGCAGGAAGTCGGTCGTCCAGAACCCCAGCGTCACCACCAGGATGGCCGCCAGGCGGCGCTCCGCCGCGGAGAGCGGCCGCCGTTCCCGCTCCCCGGCAGCTGGATCGGGCCGGTCGGGGAACAGCCTGCACAGCAGCGCCACCAGCACGACGCCCTTCAGCAGGCCGGTCACCGGCATGTGGAGCCACAGATAGCCGCCATAGGTCAGGGTCACCCCGAAGACCGTCTCGACCGTGCCGGCCATGACCATGTTGGGAACGTTCGCCGGCAGGATCGCCGCCGGGATCATGTAGGTGCCGAACGCCGCGGCCAGCACCATGGCGGTCCGTCCGCGCCGCCCCGCAACGAACCCGACGCGGTCGGCCAAGGCCAGGACGATCGGCAGCAGCAGGACGACCCGGCCCATGGTCGAGGGCATCAGGAAGGCGATGCCGCCGGAGATCGCGACCACCCCGGCGATCAGCCGGGGATAGGACGAGGCCAGGGCATCCACCAGCGTCCTGGCCAGCCGCTCGCCCAGTCCGGTCCGGGTCACCGCGACTCCGACCACGAGGCCGCCGAACACCAGCCACCAGGCGGTCGACTGGAATCCGGCGAAGATCACGTCCGGCGGCGCGATCCGCGCCAGCATGGCCAGCGTGAAGAACACCAGGGCGGTCACGAATTCGGGGACCACGCCGGTGGCCCACAGCCCGACGGTGAGAACCACCAGCCCGGCCGCCCGCCCCGTCGGCGGCTCCAGCCCGAACAGGGCCGGCACCAGGGCGAGCAGCGCGGCGAGGATCGCGGCGAAGGCGGCCAGGACGGGGGCGACGGGCAGCGGCCGGCGCACCCGGCCGGAAGCGAGGACGCTCAGGATGCGGCTCCCGCCATGGCGCGGCCGACCTTGGAGGCGTTGGGCCGCCCGAGCCGTTCGGAGATCCAGACGCCGGTGGCGGCGACCCGGTCCAGGTCCACGTCCGTTTCGATGCCGAGGCCGTTCAGCATATAGAGCACGTCCTCGGTCGCGACGTTGCCGGCGGCGCCCTTGGCGTAGGGGCAGCCGCCCAGGCCGGCGACCGAACTGTCGATCACGCCGATCCCGGCCTCCAGGGTCGCCAGGATGTTGGCGAGCGCCTGGCCGTAGGTATCGTGGAAATGGACCGCCAGCCGGTCGATCGGCACCGCCCGGACGACGGTGTCGATCAGGTCGCGCGCCTGCCCCGGCGTGCCGACGCCGACCGTGTCGCCCAACGAGACCTCGTAGCAGCCGAGCTTCATCATGCGCTCGGACACGTCGGCCACGACCCCGGGCTCGACCGGCCCCTCGTAGGGGCAGCCCAGGACGCAGCTGACATATCCCCGGACGCGGATGCCCTGGCGCAGCGCGGTCTCGACGACCGGCCGGAAACGCTCGAAGCTCTCGTCGATCGAGCAGTTGATGTTCTGGCGGCTGAACGACTCGGACGCGGCGCCGAAGATCGCGATCTCGTCCACGCCGGCGGCCATCGCGGCCTCCAGGCCCTTGGCATTGGGCACCAGCACCGGATAGGAGACGCCGGCGCGGCGATGGATGCCGGCCAGCACCTCGGCGGTGTCGGCCATCTGCGGAACCCATTTGGGAGAGACGAAGGCACCGGACTCCACGACCGGCAGGCCGGCCTCGGTCAAACGGTCGATCAGCTCGATCTTTACCGCCGCCGGAACGATCCCCTTTTCGTTCTGCAGACCGTCGCGCGGGCCGACCTCGACGATCTTGATCTGGCTCTTCAGCCCGGTGAAGGAGCCGGTCGTTGGATTTGCCATTTCAGACCTCCGTCATGGCGAACGCGATGCGGAGCTGGAGCCCCGATCCGCGATGGATGGTTCCGGCAGTGAAACAGATCTCCGCCGCCTTGTATGCCGGCCGAATGCGCATCTCCCGCCTGATCACCGCGCCGGTCGTTCCGATGGCTGATGATCGCGCTGAAGCCGAACGGCAGCAGCAGGATTCCCAGCAGGATCTCGGCCGCGGTGATCAGGCGGGAGAAGCCGGTATGCGGCTGGATATCGCCGTAACCCACGCTGCTGGGCGTGACCAGGGAAAAGTGGAGGCTCTCCGGAAAGGTGATGTCCCGGGGCACGCCGCCGGACCAGGGAGGTTTCCCGCCCCGATGATTCCTATACGTGCCAAGCCGACCGGTCCAGTGCGGCACCGTGTCCGGAACCGCCCCGGCCCTCCCCTGTTGGGTGCTTCTACCGGGTAGGGCCTTTGCCGGATCCGCCCTGCCCCAGTGACAGAGGACACCATGCTGAACCACTTGAGCATCGATCAGATCAAGCAGATCGCGGAACTTTCCAACGAGTGCCGGGCGATCCGCGACCTTATCCTGAACAAGACGTACCAGACCGACGTCGACGAGGTGCCCCGAGCCAAGGGCGAGCGCAACCCAAGCTCGTTCGACAGCCTGGAAGTGGTCGAGGCGGCGGACGACAGCGGCAAGTACCAGCGGCTGCGCGGCATGATCGCCGACCTGCCGCAGGATGCCCAGATCGAGCTGCGGGCGGTGATGTGGGTCGGCCGCGGCGATTTCGCGGCCGGCGAATGGGACAAGGCGATGGCCCGGGCGGACGGCAGCGCCAGCGAGACGGCGATCGACACCATGGCGGAGAAGGCCGACCTGCACGACTACCTGATGAAGGGACTGTACAAGCTCGACCTGCTCTGATTCCCGCGATGCCGCTGGCGCGCGGCGGCTACCAGCCGCCGCGCGCCAGCCACTGCTCCACCTGGTGGAGCCGGTCGGCACCCCAGAACGCCTCCCCGTCCACGATGAAGAAGGGGGCGCCGAACACGCCGCGCCGGATCGCCTCGTCGGTTTCCGCCCGCAGCCGGTCCTTCACCACTGGGTCCTGGATCCCGGCCGCCAGGTCGGCGGCGTCGATGCCCAGCGGTCCCGCGGCTTCCGCTACCTGATCGGCCGTGGTCATGTCCCGTCCCTCGCCCCAGTGGGCGTGATAGACCGCCTTGGCGAGATCGCGGGCTTTTCCGGGATCTCGCCCCTCGAGCCACCAATAGGCCCGCGACGCCGCCAGCCCGTTGAGCGGCACCTTGGCCGGCATGGTCATCGGCACGCCCAGCAGCCGCGCGAATCGCGGCGCGTCGTGGGACAGGTAGTCGCCGCGCAGCGGCTGCTCCATCACCGGCTTCATGCCGCTGACCTTGAACACCGCCCCCAGCAGGATCGGGCACCAGCGCACCTTGCGGCCATGGCGTTCCGCGATCCCGTCGATCTGGGTGGCCGCGAGATAGCCGTAGGGTGAGGCGAAGTCGAAATAGAAGTCGATCGGTGCGGTCATCGGCGCGTTTCCCCTGATTTTCCGAGCACCCTATCGGGCTCGGCGGACCGGGACAAGCACCCTTAGACCGGCTTTACCTTGGCGTCGAACGAGTAGCCGAGGCCGCGTTCGGTCCGGATGATCTGGGGCTCCTTCGGGTTCGCCTCGATCTTGCGGCGCAGGCGCAGGATCAGAACGTCGATGCTGCGGTCGAACACTTCCGCCCCGTCGATCCGGGTCAGGTCCAGCAGCTGGTCGCGCGACAGCACCCGCTGGGGCTGCTTCACGAAGGCGGCCAGCAGGGCGAACTCCGCCTTGGTCAGGTCCACGTCGCGGTTGTCGGGCGACGTCAGGCGCTGCGATGTCAGGTCGAACCGCCAGCCGGCGAAGCTGACGGAGGCCCGCAGCCCGTCGGCACCGCGCGCGGCCCCCTCCCCCACCCGGCGCAGCACGGCCTTGATGCGGGCCAGCAGTTCGCGCGGGTCGAACGGCTTGGTGAGGTAATCGTCGGCGCCCAGTTCGAGCCCGACGATCCGGTCGACCGCCTCCACCTTGCCGGACAGGATGATGACCGGAAGCTGGCTGTCGGCCCGCAGCTGCCGGACCAGCGCCAGCCCGTCGCCGTCCGGAAGCCTGAGGTCGAGGAGGATCAGGTCGACCGGTTCCGCCGCCAGCACCCTCTCCATGGCGGCCCCGGTCGCCGCCAGCGATACCCGGAAGCCCTCCCGGGTCAGGTACTCGGAGAGCATGTCCTGGACCTGTTCGTCGTCATCGACGGCAAGAATATGTGTCACGATACCCGGCCCGGATTGACGATGTCGCCAGGCCGCGGGAAAAGCCCCGGACCTACTCCCCGAAAGAGATAGGCCAACATGAGATCGACACGCAACAGCGGTCGAACCCCGGGGCGTGCGTCCTTTTGGATCGGGGCGTTCCGGGCCGCCGTATCGGACGGTCAGTCCTCGGCGGCGATCTGCCGGCCGATGATCAGCCGCTGGATGTCGCTGGTCCCTTCGTAGATCTGGCAGACCCGGACGTCGCGATAGATCCGCTCGACCGGGAAATCCTCCAGGTAGCCGTAGCCGCCGTGGATCTGGATCGCGTCGGAACAGACCCGCTCGGCCATTTCGGAGGCGTAGAGTTTCGCCATGGCGGCCTCCTTCAGGCAGGGGACGCCGGCGTCGCGCAGGGATGCCGCGTGCAGCACGAGCTGGTGGGCCGCCTCGATCCGGGTGGCCATGTCGGCCAGGCGGAACGACACGGCCTGGTGCTCGATGATCGGCACCCCCATGCTGCGCCGCTCCTTGGCATAGGCCAGGGCGTGCCGGTATGCCGCGCGGGCCATGCCGACGGACTGGGCGGCGATGCCGATGCGCCCTCCCTCCAGGTTGGCGAGCGCGATGCCGTAGCCGCGGCCCTCCTCGCCGAGCATCAGGTCCGGCGTCAGGCGGCAGCCCTCCAGCACGATCTGCGCCGTGTCGGAGCAGCGCTGGCCCAGCTTGTGCTCGATCCGGGCGACGGTGTAGCCGGGCGTGCCGGTCGGCACGATGAAGGCGCTGATGCCCCGCTTGCCCGCCGTGGGATCGGTCACCGCGAAGACGATCGCGACTCCGCCGTTCCGCCCGTTGGTGATGAACTGCTTGGTGCCGTCCAGGACCCAGTGGTTGCCGTCCCGCCGCGCCCGGGTGCGGATCGCCGCGGCGTCGGACCCGGCCTCCGGCTCGGTCAGGCAGAAGGCGCCCAGCATCTCGCCCCGCGCCATCGGGCGCAGGAACCGCTCCTTCTGGTCGGGCGTGCCGAACTTCAGGATCGGCATGCAGCCGACCGAGTTGTGGACGCTCATGATGGTGGACACGGCGCCGTCGCCGCCGGCGATCTCCTCCAGCGCCAGCGCGTAGGAGACGTAGTCGGAGCCGGCGCCGTCCCACTCCTCCGGCACGACCATGCCGAGCAGGCCGAGCCTGCCCATCTCGGCGAGCGCTTCCGCCGGAAAGCTCGACGTGCGGTCCCATTCCGCCGCGAAGGGAGCCAGCCGCTCGGCCGCGAACTGGCGCGCCATGTCGCGCACCATGGCCTGTTCCTGGGTGATCAGCATGTTTCCCGCCCCATGTCCATACCTTGATCCGTGACGCGCCGCGCCGTCACTTCTATTTCGATCTTCATGCGGGGATCGATCAGGCCGCAGACCACGCAGGTCGCCGCCGGCCGGATCTCCCCGAACACCTCGCCCAGCACGGGATGGAGGGCATCCCAATAGGACGCGTCGGTGATGTAGTAGCGCGCCCGCACCACGTCCTCCAGGCCGGCGCCGGCCTGGGCCAGCGCCGCCGCGATGGTGCGGAAGGTCTGGCGCGCCTGCTCCGCCACGCCGTCGGGGATCGTGCCGGCGGCATAGTCGAACCCGGTGGTGCCGGCCACGAAGATCCAGTCGCCGTCCACCACCGCACGCGAGTAGCCGGCGATCCGCTCGAACTCCGAGCCGCCGGAAATCAGCCTGCGCGCCGTCATTTCCCGGTACCGCCTTCCGTCAGTTCAGCCGCTCGACCGCCATGGCCGTCGCCTCGCCGCCGCCGATGCACAGCGACGCCACGCCGCGCCTGAGGTCGTGCTTCCGCAGCGCCGCCAGCAGCGTCACCAGGATGCGGGCGCCCGACGCTCCGATCGGGTGGCCCAGCGCGCAGGCGCCGCCATGGACGTTTACCTTGTCGTGGGGCAGGTCCAGCTCGCGCATCGCCGCCATGGCGACGACGGCGAAGGCCTCGTTGACCTCGAACAGGTCGACGTCGCGGGCCTGCCAGCCGACCCGGTCGAACAGCTTGCGCATGGCGCCGACCGGCGCGGTGGTGAACCAGCCCGGCGCCTGGGCGTGGGTCGCGTGGCCGGCGATCGCGGCCAGCGGCGTGACGCCGCGGCGCTCGGCCTCGGACCGGCGCATCAGCACCAGCGCCGCCGCACCGTCGGAGATCGAGCTGGAATTGGCGGCGGTCACCGTGCCGTCCGGGCGGAAAGCCGGCTTCAGGGTGCCGATCTTGTCCGGCACCGCCTTGCCCGGCTGCTCGTCGCGGGTCACCGTCGCCTCGCCCTTGCGGGTCCGGACGGCCTGGGGGGCGATCTCGGCGTCGAAGGTGCCGTCCTCGACCGCGGTGCGGGCGCGGGTCAGCGAGGCTACCGCATAGGCGTCCTGGGCCTCGCGGGTGAACTGGTAATGCCGGGCGCAGTCCTCGGCGAAGGTGCCCATCAGGCGGCCCTTGTCGTAGGCGTCCTCCAGCCCGTCCAGGAACATGTGGTCGAGTACCCGGCCGTGGCCCATGCGGTAGCCGCCTCGGGCACGGTCCAGCAGGTAGGGGGCATTGGTCATGCTCTCCATGCCGCCCGCCACCATCACCGCATTGGTGCCGGCGGCGATCAGGTCATGGGCCATCATCGCCGCCTTCATGCCGGACCCGCACATCTTGTTGATGGTGGTGCAGCCGACCGACTCGGGAATGCCGGCGCCGAGCGACGCCTGGCGGGCCGGCGCCTGGCCCAGCCCGGCCGGCAGGACGCAGCCCATGATGACTTCGTCGACCTGGTCCGATGCCAGCCCGGCACGCTCGACGGCGGCGCGGATCGCGGTGGCACCCAGTTCCGGCGCGGTGGCGGTGGCGAGTTCGCCCTGGAATCCGCCCATGGGCGTGCGCACGGCGGCGGCGATGACGATCGGGTCACCGTCCGGATATCGGCTGGTCATGGGATTCCCCCTCGGTTGTTCGCTCCGGCTGTCCCGCCGGTCAGGCCCCGATGTGACCCGACCAGCCGCCTTCGCGCAAGCGATCGATGAGGGAAACCGGTACCGGGCCGCCCTACTTGAGGCGGGGCAGCGGGATCGACGCGCCGCCGCCCCCGGGCGCCAGCTTGGTCTGGATCGGCGAGACCACCACGTCGATGTCGGTCCGCTTGGTGTCGTCCTTCTGGATGCTGATCCGGATCGTCGCCACCCGCTGGTCTCGCACGAAGGAGATCGAGGTGCGGCGGGCGCGGACGATGGCGGTTTCCGCCCAGCCCATCTTGGGCATCTCGGTCCGGTAGAACTGGGTCACCTGGATGACGGAATAGGGAGCGTTCAGGATCACTTGGCCGGTCCAGTCGTCGTCGTTGCCGACCAGGACGGTGTCGTCGATCGCGAAGCTGCTGCTCGGCGGGACCGGCAGCTGGGGGATCGTCAGCACGTCGGGGGGAATGCCCGGGGCGCCGTTGCCGGGAGCGTTGGAACCGGACGACGGCGGCAGGGGCTGCGCCACGGCCGGGACCGCCGCCGGACCGGCAAGCCCGACGAACAGCAGGAAAAGCAACGGGGCGGCGGTCGCCGCCCGGCCTTGACGAGCCATGCTATACCTCAACAAATCTAAACCGTGCGGTCCTGTTTCGACCAGAAAATCACGACATGAATCCTGACGGTGGAAGCCCGCCATCCGCCAGCAATCAATAAGGCTCATAAATCACAAAAATTCTCCTAATATGCAAGATTTAGGCGGCCTTCTTCGGGCCGGTCGCCGACAGGGCCGGATCGGCCGGGAACGGAGTCTGCGCCGAAAGTCATATGACTTATTGCCGGTTTAAAAGTGCTGCGGAACTCTGTTAAGAATCGCCCACACCAAACGGACCGCTTGAACAAAAGCGGCCATCGAACAGGGAAGAAACGCTCTTAAAAGGAGCTTGAGACTAGATCAGACGGCCCAGAAGAAGGTCGTTCCAGAAAGTCCAAGATTAGGCCTCGGCAGCGCCGGGGCTTTTTTATTGCCGAAATCCTGTCCTGCTTCCCCGCCTTGGTCGCCTGGCGCAGTTTTTTTGCTGTGCAGCATCGTCACCGGCAGGCGCGCCAGCGTCCCATGTCCAGGTGGAAATGGTCGCGGTGGGCGGCGTTGTAGTCGGGTCCCAGCACGGCGTTGAAGAACCGGCAGGCGCCGTCGTTCACTTCCCGCAGGAAAGCCCCTTCCGCGCTCCGGGCGTCGCTCCAGTGGCGGGCCAGCGAAACGATCCTGCCGTCGTCCAGGACGAAGCCCCGGATGTCGATCGCGTTGGCGGTCGCATGCTCGCTGCGCCGCCCCGCCGTCCGGCCATAGACGTTCCGGCAGTTGTAGGTGCCGACATGGTTGACCCGCGCCACGCCCGTGCCCAGGTGACGGCGCGCCGCCGGGTCCAGCACATGGCGCTCGAACAGGTAGAGCGCCGCGATCAACGGGCAGGTCGCGACGAACGCGCTGCTGTAGGCGGCTGCGACCTGACCGACCCGGGCGGTATCGACCAGTCCGCAGCCGTTCTCGACCGGCCGCTGCGGCTGGGGCACCGCGCCGACGCCGGCCTGCTCCAGCGCTGCGAAGCAGGCGCCGGGCTCCTCCCTCAACCCGGCAAGCTGGATCCTCGTGAAAGCACCGGGTTCCTCCCTCAGGTCGAGCGGCCCCCAAGGCGTCCACGAAGGCGGCACCGTAACCAACCCAGCATAGATCAATGCAGCTGCAGCACCCGTCATGATGCCGACAAGAAAAAGCAAGAACCTGACCATGGCGGTACCATATAGTCGTCCAGAGGCTTGCAACCAGATCCGGAAACTCCATCGCAGCTACTCGCCATGCTTTGGCCGCAACGGCGCCATAATCAGAGGCAGCCCTTTTTTGTCACGCATCCCGGGACTAATTATCCGCGTTGAGTGTTTTTCTTCCCGGGCGCGCGGGCCGTGATCTGCCGCCGCGCCCATCACCGGATCCAGTCAGGATATATGAACGACGAACCGCTCCGCCCGCGCCCCGCGCCGGGACTCGACCGCCGCAAGTTCCTGCTCGCCACGGCCGGCGCCGGTGCAGCCGGTCTGCTGCCGTTCCGGCCCGGCCTGGCCCAGGACGCCGGCCCGCAGCAGGAAACCGCGCCGGGGGCGCCGGCCGCGCCGGCTCCCGCGTTCACCTTCGACACCGTGCGGGAGCTCGCCCGCGAGTTGGCGAGGCGTGACTATTCGGACGACCAGGGCCGGGTGCCGCAGCCCCTGCGCGACCTGTCCTACGACCAGTACCGCGACATCCGGTTCAGGCCCGACCAGGCGGTCTGGCGCGGCGACAAGCTGTTCCAGCTCCAGTTCTTCCATCTCGGCTTCCTCTACCAGCGTCCGGTGCGGATCAACCTGCTGCGGGAGGGCCTCGCCAGCCCGGTCGAGTACCGGGCCGACATGTTCGACTACGGCGCCAATACGTTCGGCGGCAGCCTGCCGGCCGACCTGGGCTTCGCCGGGTTCCGGATCCATTATCCGCTGAACCGCCCGAACTATGCCGACGAGCTGGCGGTCTTCCTCGGCGCCAGCTATTTCCGGATCCTCGGCCGCAACCAGATCTACGGCAATTCGGCCCGCGGGCTGGCGGTGGACACGGCGGCGCCGAGCGGCGAGGATTTCCCCGCCTTCAAGGAGTTCTGGATCGAGGAGCCGGGCGCCGACGCGACCCAGCTGACGCTCTATGCCCTGCTCGACAGCCGAAGCGCCGCCGGAGCCTATCGCTTCGTGCTGCACCCCGGCACCGACACCCAGGCCGACGTGACGGCGGCGGTCTTCCCGCGCCGCGACATCGCCAAGCTGGGCATAGCACCGCTGACCAGCATGTTCTTCTTCGGCGAGAACCGGACCCGCACCTTCGACGATTTCCGCCCGGAAGTGCATGACGGCGACGGCCTGCAGATCGAGACCGGGCGCGGCGAGTGGATCTGGCGTCCCCTGGTCAACCCCAGGGACCTGCGGGTCAGCTCGTTCAGCGACGAGAATCCGCGGCGTTTCGGCGTGGTCCAGCGGGACCGCGACTACGACCACTACCAGGACCTCGAATCGCTCTACCACCGGCGGCCCAGCTACTGGGTCGAGCCGGTCGGCGAATGGGGCAAGGGACGGGTCGAGCTGGTCGAGATCCCCACCGAGGAGGAGATCAACGACAACATCGCGGCCTACTGGGTGCCCGAGCGCCCGGTCCGGGCCGGCGAGGGCCTGGACTTCGCCTATCGCCTGCGCTCGGTGCTGGAGACCCCCGGGCAGCCGCCGCTGGCCCGCGTGGTCTCCACCCGCATCGGCTCGGCGCGGGTACCGGGGCGCCCCGACCTGCCGAAGGAGGGACGCCACTTCGTGCTGGAGTTCCAGGGCGGCGAGCTGGAAGCCCTGCGGCCCGAGCAGCCGGTGGAGGCCGTCGTCACGACCACGGCCGGCGAGCTTCGGCCGGTGATCGCCCACCGCAACGGGGAGACCGGCGGCTGGCGGGTCTTCTTCGACCTGCTGCCCGACGGCAAGCCGGCCGACTTGCGCTGCGTGCTGCGCCTGCGCGGCCAGACGATCAGCGAGACCTGGGTCTATCTCTGGTCGCCCGCCTGATCCCGATAGAGCTGCCCTTCAGATGGAAACAACACCCATGTCCGACGCCAAGACACTCCGGCGCACGGCGCTCTGGCGCCGGACGCTCTATTTCGCGCTGGTCATCCTGTCGACGCTGGCGGCCTCGTACCTGATGGCCGACGTGCTCAGGGCCAACGGCTTCACCCCGATCGAGATGGCGATCTTCGCCCTGTTCACGATCAGCTTCGCCTGGATCTCCACCTCGTTCTGGACCGCGACGGTGGGCTTCCTGGTCCGGCTGATCGGGCGCGACCCCGCAGGACTGGACCCCACCAGGCCGGTGGACCTGACCGCCCGGACGGCGATCATCATGCCGATCTACAACGAGGACCCCGACCGGGTCTTCGCCGGCCTGGAAGCGACCTGGCGCTCGCTCCAGGGCACCGGCGAGGACCGGCATTTCGACCTGTTCGTCCTCAGCGACACCCGCAAGCCGGAGATCGCGGCGGCCGAGGAGGCCGGCTGGGCCGCGCTGTGCCGCCGGGTCGGCGGCGAGGGCCGCATCTTCTACCGCCGGCGCGAGGACAATACCGGCCGCAAGGCCGGCAACATCGCCGACTTCCTGCGCCAGTGGGGGGCCGCCTACGACCATATGCTGGTGCTCGACGCCGACAGCGTGATGTCGGGCGACACCATGGTGGCCCTGTCCAAGCTGATGCAGGACAACCCCGGCACCGGCATCATCCAGACCCTGCCGGCGCCGGTGAACCAGGAGACCCTGTTCGGCCGCATCCTCCAGTTCGGCAGCCGGCTGTACGGCCCGGCCCTGGCGAGCGGCCTGTCCTGGTGGCAGCTGGGCGAGGGCAATTACTGGGGCCACAACGCGATCATCCGCACCGGCGCCTTCATCGAGCATTGCGGGCTGCCGGTGCTGTCGGGCAAGGCTCCGCTGGGCGGCGAGATCCTGAGCCACGATTTCGTCGAGGCGGCGCTGATGCGGCGCGCCGGGTGGCAGGTCTGGATCGTGCCGGAGCTGGGCGGAAGCTTCGAGGAGCTGCCGCCGAACAGCATCGACTATGCCGTGCGCGACCGCCGCTGGTGCCAGGGCAACCTGCAGCACCTGCGCCTGCTGCCGACCCGCGGCCTGCATCCCTTGAGCCGGCTCCACCTGATCATGGGCGTGCTGGGCTATGTCTCGTCGCCGCTGTGGCTGCTGCTCCTGACGCTGAGCACGATCGACATCCTGCACCAGACGGTGACCGGCCACAGCTATTTCCAGCCCGGCTACAACCTGTTCCCGGACTGGCCGGTCTCGAAGATGGCGGAGACGATCTCGCTGTTCGGCGTGACCATCGCGATCCTGCTGCTGCCCAAGCTCTACAGCCTGATCCTGACGGTGGCGGACCCGGCGCTCCGGCGTGGTTTCGGCGGGGCGGGCAAGCTGGGAGCCAGCGCGTTCCTGGAACTGCTGTTCTCCATGCTGCTGGCGCCGGCCATGATGCTGTTCCACACCCATTTCGTCGTGGCGACCCTGATGGGCCGCAGCGTAACCTGGAACGCCCAGGCCCGCGGCGAGCGCGGCCTGAGCTTCCGCGAGGCGCTGGGACGGAACGGGCTGCACGTGGCGCTGGGCCTCGCCTGGGGCGCCCTGGTGCTGAACGTGGCGCCGGACTTCTTCTGGTGGCTGGTGCCGGTCATCACCGGCCTCGTCCTGTCGGTCTGGCTGACCGTCTGGACCAGCCGGACCGACGCCGGTCAGGCGGCGCGCCGCGCCGGCCTGTTCCTGACGCCGGAGGAGACCGATCCGCCGGCCGAGCTGCGCCGGCTGGCGGCGGCCGAGTCGGAACCGACCTCCGACATGGACGCCTCCGACATGGACTCCAGGGAAATCATGCGGGTGCCGCCGACCCGGCCCAGCGCGATCATCGAGCAAAGCTTGACGAACTGGACTCCCCGGGGCTTGAAGAACGGGCAACGGCCGGCCATCGAGGAGTCATGGCAAAGCTGAAGACCAAGAATCCCTGTACCGACGTCTGCAAGTACGACAGCGACAAGGTCTGCAAGGGCTGCGGCCGCACCCGGGCCGAAGTGAAGGCGTGGAAGTCCTTCTCCGACGAAGAGAAGGACGCCATCAACCGCAGGGTCCGGGAAACCCACCTCAAGGGCAAGGACAGGAAGAAGTAGGGGTATCAGGCGACGCGCCGGCCCTCGCGCCAGACCGTCAGCACCACCGGCAGGTCGCCGTCGAGCCTGACCCGGACCAGGTCGGCGCGGCGGCCCGGCTCGATCACGCCCCGGTCGGGCAGGCCCAGCATGTCGGCCATGTTGGCGGTCACCGTGGCGATCGCCCGGTGCAGCGGGATGCCGACCACGCCATGGAGCAGGAACGCGGCATGGAGCAGGCTGGACGGGACATAGTCCGAGGACAGCCCGTCCAGCAGTCCCTGCCCCGCCAATTCCGCCGCCGAGGCGTTGCCGGAATGGGAACCGCCGCGCACCAGGTTGGGAGCGCCCATGATCACCCGCATGCCCGATTGCCGCGCCGCGCGGGCAGCCTGGAGGGTCGTCGGAAACTCCGAGATCGTGATTCCGGCGGCCACCGCCTCGGCGACATGGTCCTCGGTGGTGTCGTCGTGGCTCGCCAGCCGCAATGCCCGCGGGCGCGCCAGTTCCAGGATCTGGTCGCGGTGCAGGCGGGCGTAGCGGTGCTGGCTCTCGATCCTGCTGTCCAGGTGGGCCTGGAACTCCGCCTCGGTCCAGTTCTTGGACCGGTAGAACAGGCGGTACTTGGACATTTCCGCCCATTGCCGCTGCCCCGGCGTGTGGTCCATCAGCGACACCAGCCGCAGCAGGGGATGGTCCGCGAACTGCTGGAAGATCTCCACCACTCCGGCGTCCGAGACCTCGCAGCGCAGGTGGATCAGATGGTCGGCGCGCAGCAACCCCTGACCGACGCAGGCGCCGATCGCCCAGACCGCGTCGGCCAGCATGCGCCGCCGCTCCCCGCCGCTGTCGTAGTCGCCGACCGACACCGCGTCGAACACGGTCGTGATGCCGGCGCCCGCGACCTGGAGGTCGTGGGCGATCACCGCGGCCTTTGGCGACGGCCACGTCACGCCGGGGCGGGGCGAGAAATGCTTCTCGAGATTGTCGGTGTGCATCTCGATCAGGCCGGGCAGCAGGAAATCGCCCTCGAAGTCCAGCGCGCCGGGAAGGTCTCCGGCGGAGTCGTCGATCGCCGCGATCACGCCGTCGCGGATCGAGAGGCTGCCGGTCGCGATGCCATCGCGCCCGACGATGCGGGCATTGGTGATGTTGGTTTCCATGCCCTTGCGAACCGTCTATGAAGGGATTCATCTAGATGACTGCCGTTGCCCGAGTATGTGGAGCGGCGGCGATGTTGTAAACAATCCATATCGGCAACCTTCCCCGGGGATGCAGCCCACATGAACCTCGACCGCGGCGCCGGAATCGCCCTGTGGCGACAGATCGCCGAAGAACTGCACGGGGACATCGAGCGCGGCACCTTCCCGCCCGGAAGCCGTCTCGCCACCGAGGAGGAACTGGCCGCCCGCTTCGGCGTCAACCGCCATACCGTCCGGCGGGCCTGCGCCCTGCTCCAGGACCAGGGCCTGGTGCGGATCGAGCAGGGCCGCGGCACCTTCGTGCAGGAAGGCGTGATCGACTATCCGCTGACGGAGCGGACCCGCTTCAGCGAGAACATCCGCCGGCAGGCGCGCACGCCGTCGGGCGAGGTTCTCCGGGCGACGGTGCTTCCGGCCGACGCCGCGACGGCCAGGGCGCTGGGCCTGGCCGTCGGCGACCCGGTATCGCTGGTCGAGCTGCTGTCGCTGGCCGACGGCCAGCCGATCGGCATCGCGGCGCATTATTTCGCGGAAGCGCGCTTTCCCGACCTGATCGCCACGTACAACGAGGCCGGCCGGATCACCGAGACGCTGCGCCGGCTGGGGGTCCCGGACTATACCCGCAAGACCACGCGGGTGACGGCGCGGCTTCCCGACAGCTACGAGATGCGCCACCTGAAGATCGCGCGCACGACCCCGGTGCTGGTGACCGAGGCGGTCAACATCGACCCCGCCGGCCGGCCGCTGGAATTCGGCGTCGCGCGCTTCGCCGGAAACCGGGTGCAGGTGGTGGTGGACGGGTGATCCGTAACGGCCCGATCGCGGAATTTTCATTTTGATCGGTTGTTCATGTAAACGAGCACCTGATTTCCGGACAATGTCATGATCACGCGCGGTCCAATCGTCGCCCTGTCGCTTCTGGTCATGGCCTGCGTGCCGACCACCGGCGAACGCTATTCCCCGGATTGGGGTGGATATTCCGGCCGAAGCCAGGTCGAGGATCTCCACTGGTCCTGCCAGGCCGGGAACCGGCGTGCCTGCGTTGCACTGGGGGCGGCCATCGAACGGCAACAGGATGCCCGGCGCGACATCTGGGATCGGCGTGACCCCTGGGATCGATACGGCCGCCGGGATCGGCGCGACCGTGATCGGCATCGCTACACCCGCGACAACCGCTTCGTTCCGGCTCCTCCGGTCCGGCGTGACATCAGTCCGCCTGACCTGGGGGCAGCCGCCGAACGGCGTCGGGACGCCGAGCGCAACCGGACCATGGACCGCAACGACCGGGACAACCCCTTCCTGAACGACCCCCGCTTCCAGCGCGACGACGATCCGCGCGACCCGGGGGCGGCCGCCCGGGAACGCCAGGGCGGTGGCAATGACCGCGACAATCCCTTCCTGAACGATCCACGGTTCAGCGGTCCCGCGCAGTGATTTCCATGGCCACTAGAGCTGTGCCCGATCGGGTTGAACTGCTTCGGGCCACGAAGCCTGCCGTTCCACTCGCCGCACCGTGTTGCGCCATGGGCGCAACCTACGGCTCGATGCAGGGTGAAGGCGATGCGGGCCGACGATCGTAGGTTGCGCCCACGGCGCAACGCATCGGATCGGGCACAGCTCCAGCGGGAGTCAGGTTCTTGAGGCGGACCGCCCCATCAGCCCCCGAACCAGCCGCTTGACCGCCGGCAACCGCCCGCCGGAGCCGTGCGCGGCTTCTATATAATCGAACATCATGGCCGAGTCGGCCGGTCCCAGCGGATCGTAGTGCGGCCGGAACCGCCCGCCGCGTACCGCGACCGCCTTCAAGGCGGTCATCTCCAGCAGCCCTTCCGCCCCGCGCGTGGTGCCGAAGCCGCTGGCCCCGCGCCCGCCGAAGGGCAGCCTGGGATCGGCGGTCGGGACGATCAGGTCGTTGACCGTCACCGCCCCGGCGCGGATGCGGCCGGCCAGGGCCAGCGCCCGCTTCTCCGGGCCGAAGACGGCCGCTCCCAGGGCGTAGTCGCAGTGGGACGATGCCGCCAGCGCGTCCTCCTCGCCGGCGACCGGCACCAGGGAGAGGACGGGCGCGAAGATGTCCTCCCGCAGCAATCCAAGCTCAGGCACGGCGTCGGCGACCAGCAGGGGCGCCATCTCCGGCTCTTCCGCGCGGAACGGGCGGCCGATCAGCCGGCAGCCGGCCGCCTCCGCCTCCTCCACCAGCCGGGCGACCTGCTGCCGGATGCGTTCCGGCACGGCGACGGGCGCCGCGTTCAGGACCAGGGGAGCCAGCCGGCGTTCCAGGTCGAGCGCCAGCGACCGGTCGGCGAAGACCCGGCGGGGCGCTATGCAGGTGGCCCCGCCGTTGAGCCGCACCCCGTAGGCCAGCGCCCGGGCCGCCATGTCCGGATCGGCGCCGGGCAGCACGAAGACGGCGTCGTTGCCCGACAGTTCCATCACCGCCGGCGTCAGGTGCTCCGCCAGGTCGGCCGATACGCGCCGGCCGGTCGCGACCGAGCCGGTCAGCACCACCTTGTCCACTCCGGCGGCGATCGCTTCCCGCCCCGCCTCGACCGAAGCGTCCAGCAAGTGGCAGAGACCGTCCGGCAATCCCGCCTCGCCGAGCAGGCCGAGCAGGGCATCCATCGGAGCGACGCAGCCGGGCGCCGGTTTGACCAGGACCGCGTTGCCGGCGGCGAGCGCCTGGACGATCTGGACGCCGGGCAGGAACAGGGGATAGTTGGACGGTGCGATCACCAGCACGACGCCCAGCGGGTCGCGCCGGATTTCCGCCGCCACGCCGAACAGCCAGGCCGGCCGGCCGCGCGATCCCAGCTTGCGGGGCGCCAGCAGGGCCACCGCCTCCCGCTCCAGGAAGCGGCAGGCGTCGAGCAGCGGCAGGATCTCCAGCGCCGCGGTCTCGCCCGGTGCCCGGCCGGGACGCTCGCCGACCGCGTCGGCCAATGCCCGGGCATCGCGCGCGATCAGGCGGCGCAGCCGGGCGACCACGTCCAGCCGGCCGGCCACGGCGGTTCGCTCCCAGGCGGCCTGGGCGGACCGCATCTCCGGAATAATCTCGGCGCCGCCGCGAGGGTGCTGGACTTCGGGAGTCATCAATCCAGTTTCTGTCGTGCCATGACGATCCATTATGCCCCATTCCTTCCGGCGGACTCTCGCCAAACTCCCCATCGATTAAAACCAATCGAAAGAGCTTACCCATTCGCTCGCGAAGCGGTCTTAACCGGGCTGGAAATGGGCAGATACGTCGAACCTCGCCTCATTCAACAAACAGGGAGCGGATTCCAGAATGCCGAACGGGTCCCCGTATCCAGTGTCGCGACGCCATGGTGACGCGCCATGAGCCGCCGGATCGTGATCGTCGGTGCGGGACCGGGCGGTCTCGCGTCAGCCATGCTGCTGGCCAAGACGGGAGCTGATGTCACCGTCGTTGAGCGGCTCGACCGGATCGGCGGCCGATCGTCCACCATCGAGGCGGAGGGCGGCTACCGGTTCGACATGGGCCCGACCTTCTTCCTGTACCCCCGTGTCCTGAAGGACATCTTCGCCGCCTGCGGCAAGGACCTGGACCGCGAGGTGGACCTGATCCGGCTCGACCCGCAATACCACCTGGTCTTCGAATCCGGCGGCGAGCTGAAGGCGTCCGGCAATCCGGCCACCATGGCGGAACAGGTCGCCAAGCTGTGCCCGGCCGACGCCGCCAACCTGCCGCGCTTCATGGCCGACAACCGGCGCAAGCTGGCGGCCTTCCGGCCGGTGCTGGAGAAGGCCTTCTCCAGCGCGCTCGACCTGCTCGACCCGGCGCTGCTGAAGTCGCTGCCGCTGATGCGGCCGCACCAGTCGGTCGATGCCGACCTGGGCCGCTATTTTTCCGATCCTCGGGTGCGGCTCGCCTTCTCGTTCCAGAGCAAGTACCTCGGCATGTCGCCGTTCCGCTGCCCCAGCCTGTTCACCATCCTGTCCTTCATGGAATACGAGTTCGGCGTGTTCCATCCGCGCGGCGGCACCGGGGCGGTGATGGCGGCGATGGCCCGGGCCGCGACCGACATGGGCGTGCGCATCCGCCTGTCCGAACCGGTCGAGGAGATCCTGTTCGAGGGCCGCAAGGCGGTCGGCGTCCGCACCCCCGCCGGCGAGTACAAGGCCGACGCGCTGGTGCTGAATTCCGACTTCGCCCAGACCATGAGCCGGCTGGTGCCCAACCACCTGCGCCGGCGCTGGACCGACGAGAAGATCGAGCGCAAGAAATTCTCCTGCTCGACCTTCATGCTCTATCTCGGGATCGAGGGCGAACTGCCCGACCTGGCGCACCACACGATCTACCTGACCAAGGATTACGCCCGGAACATCAAGGAGATCGAGGACGGGCTGGAACTTCCGGCGGAACCCAGCTTCTATGTCCAGAACGCCTGCGTCACCGACCCGGAGCTGGCGCCCAGGGGGCACAGCACGCTCTATGTCCTGGTCCCGGTCGCCCACCGCACCGGCGGGATCGATTGGCAGCGGGAAAAGGCGCGCTACCGGTCGCTGGTGCTGAAGCGCCTGGAACGGATCGGGCTGACGGACATTGAGAAGCGCATCCGGTACGAGAAAATACTGACGCCCGAGGGATGGGAGAACGACATGCAGATCTATCGCGGCGCCACCTTCAACCTGGCCCACTCGCTGGACCAGATGCTCCATCTCCGGCCGCGGAACCGGTTCGAGGACCTGGAAGGCGTCTATCTCGTCGGCGGCGGGACCCATCCCGGCAGCGGCCTGCCGGTGATCTTCGAGAGCGCCCGCATCACCAGCCGCCTGATGGCCGACCAGCTCGGCCTTTCGCACGACTGGGAGGCCGGGACCCGCATGGCGGCCGGCCAGACGGCCCTGATCGAGGAGCGTGCGTCGTGAGCGGCCGGAACGGCGGCCAGGCCGGAGGCAGGATCGGCGTGATCGGCGGCGGGCTGGGCGGCCTGGCGGCGGCCTGCACCCTGGCGGCGCGCGGCCACAAGGTCGTGCTGTTCGAGGCGAACGCCTGGGCCGGCGGCAAGGCCGCGGTGCTGGAGGAGAGCGGTTTCCGCTTCGACATGGGGCCGACCATCCTGACGGTGCCGCGCGTCCTCCGGCGGATCTTCGCCGAGGCCGGGCGCGACATGGACCGGGAACTCGACCTGGTGCGGCTCGACCCTCAATGGCGCTGCTTCTTCGAGGACGGCTCCGTCCTGGACCTGGTCGAGGACGTCGAGACCATGGCGGCCGAGCTGGACCGCTACGCTCCGGGCAGCAAGGCGGGCGCCGGATACCGCGACTTCATCGCCCGCTCCAAGCGGCTGCACGAGGTGTCCGACCGGTTCTTCTTCTGGAAGTCGGTAGAGGACATCAAGGACACGCTGAACTTCAAGGCGAACCTGAACGCCTCCACCCTGTCGGACGTGCTGAGCCTGCGCATGGGCTCCACCGTCGCCGGCACGGTGCGCAAGCACGTCCCCGACGCCCGGATCGCCCAGATGCTGGACCATTTCGTCCAGTATGTCGGATCGTCGCCCTACGGCGCTCCGGCGGTGCTGTGCTCGATCGCGCACATGCAGACCGACGGCGGCGTCTGGTACCCCATGGGCGGCACCCGCGCCGTGCCCCTGGCGCTGGAGAAGCTGGCCCGCGAGCTGGGCGTCGAGTTCCGGCTGAACACCGGGGTGCGGAAAATCCTGACCTCCCAGGGCCGCGCCACCGGGGTCGAGACCGCGTCGGGCGAGACCGTGGGGCTGGACGCCGTGGTGTCCAACATGGACTCGGTGCGGACATACCGCGAGCTGGTCGGCGGCGAGGTCGGCGTCAATTTCGAGCGGAAGCGGAAGCCGGAGCCGGCCTGCTCCGGCGTCGTGCTGTATCTGGGCCTCGACCGCGCCTACGAGCACCTGGCCCACCACGACTTCGTCTTCTCCCGCGACGCGGAGGAGGAGTTCGACTGGATCTACCGCAAGGGGGAGCCGGCGCCGGACCCGACCTGCTACATCGCGGCCCCGGCGCGGACCGAGCCGGGCGTCGCCCCGCCCGGCGGCGAGGCGCTCTACGTCCTGGTCCACACCCCCTATCTCCGCCCGCACCATGACTGGTCCAAGATGCTTCCGGCCTACCGCCGGGTGATCCTGGACAAGCTGGCGCGGACCGGCGGAATGAAGGACCTGGAAAGCCGCATCAAGGTCGAGCGCTGGCTGACGCCCCAGGACATCCACGACCGCTACCGCGTGCTGAACGGCGCCATCTACGGCCTGGCGAGCCACGGCAGGTTCTTCGGCGCCTTCAAGCCGGGCAACAGGAGCCGCGAGCTGGCCGGACTGTACCTGGCGGGCGGCGCCGCCCATCCGGGTCCGGGCATGCCGATGGTCATGATGTCGGGCTGGATCGCGGCCGACACGCTGGACCAGGACATGGGCGGCGCCGCGCAGCCGGCGGCGTTCGAGACGGCTCCCCGGCCGACGGCCAGCGTGGCATGACGCCGGCCGAGGCGGTGCGGTCAGCACGGTCGCCCCGCATCGTCCGGCTGTTCGGCCCCTACATGTGCCGCTACGTCGCGCGCCGCTTCCACGGCGTGCGGCTGGCGCGCGGCACGTTCCCCGACCTTCCGCCCGACCGGCCCGTGATCGTCTGTTCCAACCATCCCTCGTGGTGGGACCCGGCGATGTTCATGGTGCTGGCGACGCTGCGCTTCCCCGGACGCTTCGGCTACGGCCCGATGGAGGCGAAGGCGCTGGAGCGGTACGGCTTCATGCGCCGGATCGGCCTGTTCGGGATCGAGCCCGGCACGCCGCGCGGTGCGGCGACCTTCCTGAAGGTCTGCACCGGGCTGCTGGACGATCCCCGCACCATGCTGTGGATCACGGCGGAGGGGAGCTTCACCGACGCCCGGATCCGGCCGGTCTCCCTGCGCCCCGGCATCGCCCATCTGGCGCGCCGGGTCGAGGGCGCCTCGGTCGTGCCGCTGGCGCTGGAATATCCCTTCTGGGACGAGCGCACGCCCGAGGCGCTGTGCCGCTTCGGGCCGGTGATGCGGAGCGGCGGCGGCACGGTCGAGGAATGGCAGGCCCGCCTTGAATCGGCACTGGCCGAAACCATGGACGCCCTCGCCGCCGACTCCATGGCCCGCGATCCCGCCCGCTTCGAGCCGCTGATGAAGGGCGCCGCCGGTGTGGGCGGCGTCTACGACCTGTGGCGCCGCGCCAAGGCGCTGGCCCGCGGCGAACGCTTCCACCCCGAACACGGCAGGGATCACCCGTGATGGAGAATTTCGCCTGGGTCTGCGCCTGGCTCGCCATGATTCCGGCCGTGATGACGGTGTGGAACCTGCTGCTCTACCGCCCGCCGCCGAAGTCCGGCCAGGCGCCAGGCGGAGGGCGGGCCGGCGTTTCCGTGCTGATCCCCGCGCGCAACGAGGCGGACAAGATCGAGGCTTCCGTCCGGGCGGCGCTGGCGAGCGCCGGGGTCGACCTGGAGGTGGTCGTGCTGGACGACCATTCCACCGACGGCACGGCCGACGTGGTGCGCGCCATCGGCGACCCGCGCGTGCGGGTCGAGCAGGCCCCCGCCCTTCCCGCGGGGTGGTCGGGCAAGCAGCATGCCTGCTGGCATCTGGCGAAGCTGGCCCGATATCCGCTGCTGGTCTTCGTCGATGCCGACGTGAGGCTGGCGCCCGATGGCCTCGCCCGCATGGCCGCGTTCATGGCGAAGCACCCCGCGGCAGGCCTGGCCAGCGGCTTCCCGCGCCAGGAAACCGGGACATGGCCGGAGCGGCTGGTCATTCCGATGATCCATTTCCTGCTGCTGGGCTATCTGCCCTTCATCGGGATGCGCCTGTCCGGGGCGCCTGGGCTGGGAGCCGGATGCGGCCAGCTCTTCATCGCCCGCGCCGATGCCTATGCCCGCGCCGGCGGTCATGCCGAGATCAAGCAGTCGCTCCACGACGGGATCAAGCTGCCGCGCGCCTTCCGCCGCGCCGGCATCCATACCGAGCTGTTCGACGCCGACGAGATCGCCACCTGCCGCATGTACCGCAGCGGGACCGAGGTCTGGCAGGGCTTCACCAAGAACGCGACCGAGGGGATGGCAACCCCCGTCGGGCTGCCGGTCTGGACCGCCCTGCTGGCCGGGGGCCATATCCTGCCGTTCCTGCTGCTGCCGGGCCTGCTGCTGTTCGACGGCCCGCCCGAGGCGCTGTTCCCGGCCTGCGTCGGCATCGCCGTGGCGCTCGGCACCCGCCTCGCCCTGGCGTTCCGTTTCGAGCAGAGCATCGCCAGCGCCTTCCTGCATCCCGTCGGCGTCACGATCATGCTGGCGATCCAGTGGTCGGCCCTGTGGACCTCGCTGCGCGGCCGGCCCTCCACCTGGCGCGGGCGCGCTTATCCCACGGGCGAATCATGATGATCGGGCCGCCCGACTGTTGCACCTGCAAATGCCGTTTGACCGGAGCCCCGGATGCCTACCGCCGCCTACATCAACGCGATCGGAACCGCGGTTCCAACCCATGACGTCCACGACAAGTTCGTCAGCTACGCCCCGGCCCTGCTGACCGACGAGCGCCTGCGAAAGCTGTTCCGCCGGATGGCGGAGCGGTGCCAGATCGAACACCGCTATTCCTTCTTCGAGCCGGACCCCGACCCGGAGGTCCTGGATACCGGCGGCTTCTTCACGCGCGGCGCCTTTCCCGACACCGCCACGCGGATGAAGTTCTACGAGCGGCACGCGCTCGGCCTCGCCACCGCCAGCCTGGAAGCCGCCGGGATCGAGCGGCACCGCGACGGGATCACCCACCTGATCGTGACGTCCTGCACCGGCTTCTACGCCCCCGGCCTGGACCTGGAGCTGGCGCGCCACTTCGGCCTGGACCCGTCGGTGGAGCGGACCATCATCGGCTTCATGGGCTGCTACGCCGCCATGAACGCGCTGAAGGCGGCCCGGCACATCGTGCGGTCCGAGCCCGGCTCGAAGGTCGCGATCGTCAACCTGGAACTCTGCACCCTGCACCTCCAGGAGACCGCGGACATCGAGGAGATCCTGAGCTTCCTGATCTTCGCCGACGGCTGCTCCGCCTGCCTGGTCAGCGCCGAGCCGGACGGGATCGAGCTTCAGGGTTTCCGGGCCACGGTGATCCCCGGCAGCGCCGACCAGATCACCTGGCATATCGGCCGCAACGGCTTCGACATGCGGCTGGCCGGGACCGTTCCCGGCACCATCGGCCAGGGGCTTCCCGACGCATTGCCGTCGATCCTCCAGGGCCGCAGCCCGTCCGACGTGGAACTGTGGGCGGTCCATCCCGGCGGGCGCTCGATCCTGGACGCCGTCGCCGGGGCGATAGAGGGAAAGGGCGACCAGCTCTCCGACTCGCGGGCGGTGCTGCGCGACTACGGCAACATGTCGTCGGCGACGGTCATGTTCGTGCTGAAGCGCATGCTCGACCGCTTCCGCGATACCCGAATGGGCGGCAACGGGCTGGGCTGCGCCATGGCCTTCGGGCCGGGGCTGACGGCGGAAAGCATGCTGTTCCGCCTCGCCGCGGCATGACCGCGTCCACCGACCTATCCCGGCGGAGCACCCGGCCGGAGCTGATGGACACGGAGGAAGTCGGCTTCGAGGAGTTCCAGCACTGCCTGCGGGACCTGCGCCGGATCAACCTGTGTACCCTGGCATACCGCCCGACCCTGACCTGGCTCGACCGGGTGGTGAAGCGGACGGGGCGGAGCAGGCTGCGCATCCTGGACGTCGGCTTCGGTTATGGCGACATGCTGCGGGAGATCCACCGCTGGGCCGGCCGGCGCGGCGTCGAGGTCGAGCTGTCCGGGGTCGACCTGAACCCCTGGTCCGCCCGGGCGGCCGGGCTGGCGACACCGCCGGACGCCGGGATCGACTATCGGGTCGGCGATCTTTTCGACCTGCCCGGGAGCCATCATGCCGACGTGGTGATCAGCGCGCTGTTCACCCACCACCTGGAAGACGAGTCCCTCGTCCGCTTCCTGCGCTGGATGGAGGATCGTGCCGGTCTCGGCTGGTTCAGCAACGACCTGCACCGCCACGCGATCTCCCATGCCTTCGCCCGCGCGATGGTGGCCACGCTGCCGGTCAACCGGCTGGTGGTCCACGACGCCCCGCTCTCGGTGGCGCGGGCCTTCACCCGGGCCGACTGGGAGCGCGTGATCGCCGAGGCGGGCTTCGCGCCGGGAGAAGTCTCGGTCGAGTGGTTCACGCCGTTCCGCTACGGCGTCGGGCGGATCAAATGAACTCCGCGATCCATGACGCCGTGATCGTCGGCGGCGGGCCGGCCGGCGCCGCGTCGGCCTGCCTGCTGGCGAAGGCCGGGCGCTCCGTCGTGCTGTTCGAGCGGGAGGCCGGCCCGCACCACAAGGTCTGCGGCGAGTTCGTCAGCGTCGAGGCCGCCGCGTACCTGGAGCGGCTGGGCCTGGACCTGTTCCGCCTCGGCGCGCAGCCGATCCATTCCGTCCGGCTGGTCCGGGGTTCGGCCGAGTCCTCGTCCCGCCTGCCTTTCCCGGCCTTCAGCCTGTCGCGCGAGGTGATGGACGAAGCCCTGCTGCGGGCGGCGGCGGACAGGGGCGCCGAGATCCGGCGCGGCGTCGCGGTCCGCTCCCTGGCCGAAGGCGAGGATCGCGTCACCCTCCAGGCGGACGGCCCGGTCGCCGCCCGGGCGGCGCTGCTCGCGACCGGCAAGCACGACCTGCGCGGCCACCGCCGGCCGCCCGGCTCCATCAACGACCTGATCGGGTTCAAGCAGTATCTGACGCTGGCGCCGGAACAGGCGGCACGCCTCGCCGGGCATGTGGAGGTGCTGCTGTTCCCCGGCGGCTATGCCGGTTTGCAGCCGGCGGCGGACGGAAGGGCCAACCTGTGCCTCGTGGTCGCCAAGCCGGTCCATGACCGGGTCGGGCGCCGGTGGGACAGGCTGCTGGATCATCTTTGCGAGGAGTCCCCCGCCTTCGCGGCCCGGCTGGCCGGCGCCACGACCTGCTGGGAGCGCCCGCTGTCGATCTACGGCATTCCCTATGGCTTCGTGCATCGGGGCGACACCGCGTCCCGGCGGCTGCACCGGCTGGGCGACCAGCTCGCGGTGATCCCGTCCTTCTGCGGCGACGGCATGGCGATCGCCCTCCACTCGGCCTTCCTGGCGTCCGACCGGGTGCTCGCCGGGCAGGCGCCGCTCGACGGATCGGCTTTCGCCGGGCAGATCCGCACCGCCACGCTGCTTGCCCAGGCGATCCGCCGCCCGGCGCTCCAGGGGATCGCGGCCGGTACCGTCAGGCTGGTGCCGGGACTGCTGAAGGCGATAGCATATGCTACCCGCGTTCCCCAGCAAGCGATCCCATGACCGCCCGCTACGCCCTTTACTTCGCCCCGCCCCCGGACAGCGCCCTGTGGAAATTCGCCAGCCGCTGGCTCGGCCGCGACGCGGCGACGGGCGAAACCCTCGATCCGCCGGACGGCGTGTCCCCGGACTGGACCGCCGATCCGCGCCGCTATGGGTTCCACGCCACCCTCAAGCCGCCCATGGCGCTGGCCCCGGGCCGGGACGAGGCGGAACTGCTGGCGGCGGCCGCTGACTTCGCCGCTGGCCATACCCGCTTCACCGCCCCCTCCCTCCGGTTGGCGGAGTTGGGCCGTTTCCTTGCCCTGATCCCCTCAGCCCCGTCGGAGGCTCTGGACGAGTTCGCCGCCGAGTGCGTGCGCGCCTTCGACCCGTTCCGCGCCCCGCCGCCGGCGTCCGATCTGGAAAAGCGCCGCGCCCATGGGCTGACGCCGCGCCAGGACGATTATCTCCGGCATTGGGGCTATCCCTATGTCTTCGAGGAGTTCCGCTTCCACATGACCCTGACCGGCAGCCTGAACGACGATGCCAGGACCGCCGCCAGGAGCCTGCTGGAACCGGCGGTGGCACCCTTCACCCCGGACCCGCTGGTGATCGACGCCCTGTCCATCTTCAAGCAGGACACCCGCGACGCCCCGTTCCGGATCATCGCCCGGTTCGGCCTGCCATAGAAGACGCTGGAGCGGGGGGAAGAGATTTGGCCACAGATGAACGCAGATGGACACAGATAGTATATTGACAATTAATCGCGGTAGGGACGCCCGTTACCGGGCGCCCCCCGCACAGAACCGGACGTGCCCGATTAAGGCATCCGGCTCCCACCTTGGGTGTTTGACGCGAAAGCGGTTTCCGGGCCAGGGATGGATGATGCGCGGCCGTGGCAGCCAGTGATCGGCAAGGCGCGTGAGCTTTCCCACGGTGTCTTGTCCTTCTGGCTGCGCCGGCGCAGCGCCCTCATCCACAGGACGCCGACATGGTAGCGCAGGTTGGCAAGGGCCCGGTAGTTGGTCGGGACGGCGAAGTAGGCGTAGAAGCCGCTCATCACCTGTCCCAGCCACCGGCCTTGCTCCGGGATGCCCTGGTGCCGGCGTCGCCGGAGTTCCTCCTTGATTTCCTTGAGCTTGGCCTGCTTGCGCTGGCGCCGGGTCTGGCGTTTCAGCAGGAAGCCGCCACGCCGGGACCGCCCACAGATGTGGGTGAAGCCCAGGAAGTCGAAGGTCTCCGGTTTGCCCGCGCCGCGCCTGGCCCGGTCGGCAGCTGCCTGCCGGCCGAACTCGATCAGGCGGGTCTTGTCGGCGTTCAGTTCCAGGGCGAACCGCGCCAGGCGCTCCCGCAGGTCCGCGAGGAACCGCTCGGCGTCCGACCGGTGCTCGAACCCGACGACGGTGTCGTCGGCGTAGCGCACCACGGCCATGGTCCCGGTCGCGTGGCGCTGGCGCCACTGCCGGACCCACAGGTCGTAGACGTAGTGGAGATAGACGTTGGCCAGCAGCGGCGATGCCACCGCCCCTTGCGGGCTGCCGGCCGTCGCCGGCTGCCGTTTCCCCGTCTCGTCCACCACGCCGACCGTCAGCCACTTGCGGATCAGCCGCAGGACGCGGGCATCGCCGATCCGGTGTTCCAGGAACCGCATCATCCACATGTGGTCGATGCTGTCGAAGAACGCCCGGATGTCTGCATCCAGGATCCAGTTCACCCGGCACTCGCCGATCGCCACCGCCAACGCGTCGAGCGCGTCGTGCTGCCCCCGTCCCGGCCGGAAGCCGTAGGAGAAGCCGAGGAAGTCTTCCTCGTAGATGGCGTTCAGCACCTCCACCAGCGCCCGCTGGACGATCTTGTCCTCCAGCGCCGCGATCCCGAGCGGCCGCATCCGGCCGTCCGGCTTGGGGATGAGATGCCGGCGTGACGGATGCGCCCGGTAGCGGCCGGAATGCACGCGGTCCTTCAGGTCCGCCAGCCGTTCCTCCAGCCCCTCCGCGTACTCCCGCCACGTCATTCCGTCCACACCCGGAGCCGCGTCCCGCTTCAATGCCCGATAGGCAAAGCGCAGCAGGTCGGTATCCACGTGCGTCAGAAGGGTGGTGAACCGCTCCTCCTTTCGCTCCCGTGCCGCTTGACGTATGCGCTCCAGCCCCGAGAGCACGGGTGCCCGGTCCTGAGCCCGGCCCGTGTGCGGCGGAGACGCATTCCCCTCGGCCCCACCCCTTCCCTCCACCGGCTCCGCGTCCGCGTTCGCCGGTTTCACAGGTACTATGGATGGGTCTGACCTCTTCGGCGCGTGCATCACCGGCTACGGCTCCTCGCCTTCCCGGTGCGGACCGCCAGGCCATCGGCCCGTGGTCACGCCGAAGATCTCCCGGTTCCCGCTCGAGGAGCGTCCGCACATGCCAGGGTCTCTGACCACGCCGGACCGCCGGGGTGCTCGCATGACGCGCCCCGCCGTATCGCCTTCCAGGCACAGAACCCTGTCGGCATCCGGGATCGAGATTCTTACGCGGCTCAATGGCTGGCCTATGCGCCCCCCTGTCAACGCTTCGCCGTCGGCCTCACGACCGCCGCCGCATGACTCGGGGCCGGTGTGGATCGCTACTCCTTCACCGTACAGGACTTTCACCCGCTACTCCTTGCCGGTCTCCCGGCGCTCTCTGCGTCCATCTGCGTGTATCTGTGGCTATATCATGATTCCTGCCTGGACAGTACTGGAGCGGGAGAGAAACATTTGACCACAGATTACGGCGATATACTCAGATCATCCAGTCCGTATCTTTGTCCATCGCCGTAATCTGTGGCAATAGCCTGAGTCACATTTGCGTCATTCCCGCTTTGCCGCCCTGGTCGGTTCCCCGCTCCCTGATCCGGCTCTCCTGCCAGGGCCAGCGACCCTTGATCTCGACCTCCAGGGAGAAGCTGAGGAACGTCCGGATCAGGACGATCACGCCGAGGGCGCCGACGGTGCTGAAGTCCAGGGGAGCCGCGACCGTCGCGATGATGTCGGCGGCGACCAGAAGCTCCAGGCCGATCAGGATGCCGCGGCCGAGATTGGCCCGGTATCGCTCGTAGGCATCGTTCCAGCCGGCGGCACCGAAGCCGTCCCGGATGAAAAGCGCCGTGGCGATTGTCGCCCCCAGGACGATCACGGCGATCCCGACCGCCTCGATCCCGCTCGTGACCAGTTCCGCGATGTGGACGATCGTGCCCCGGGACTCCGACAGGAAGCCCCCGACCTCCTGGGCGTGGGCCGCGGAGGCGCCGAACAGGCTGTAGAGAAGCAGGCAGGCCGCGAGCATGGGAGAGATCCTGTGTGTCCGTTCCCCGGGGAACGGGCTTGCTCACCCAAGGTTCAGGCGTTTTTCCGTGAGCAGGCGGTTGAACCGGCTGCGGGGCTTCAGTTCGATCCGCCGTGCCGCCAAGTCACGCGCCACCTCCGTCCGGCCGGCCCGCTGCGCCGCCTCCAGCAGGGTCAATGACAGGACGTCGCGCTGGGCATCGCTGCCGCCGAGGCGGCGGGAAATCGCCGTCAGGGGCAGCAGCAGGTCCGTCGCGGCGGCATGGTCGCCCCGGCCGAACGCCAGCAATCCCAGGCTGGCCGGCAGGCCGACCTCCCGGGTCATGGCGGCGTTGGCGCCGGATCCGGCCGCCCGGGCCGTCAGGGTCGCGACCAGCCGGCCGGCGGCGCCATCCCGTCCGGCCGCGACGAAGGCCATCATGGCGTGCATGTCGTTGAAGGCGTAGTAGCCATCGCCTGCCATCGGCTCCCACCCGTCGGCGACCTCGCGCCAGCGGTCGCCGGCGTCGATCCCGGCCAGGTGCAGCCGCCACAGCAGCGCCGTCGCGTCCGACAGTTCCAGCCCGATCGCCTCCGGCCGGGGCCGGACATGGCGGTCGTAGATGTCCAGCACGGCCCCGGTCTCGCAGCGGTCGAGATGGTGGAGCGCCAGGTGCCACCAGTTATGGACCGCCAGCAGGTTGTCCGGCGCCCAGTCCGCCTCGCGATCCCTCATCCAGGCGATGCCCTCGCCGGAGCGGCCCTGCATCTCCATCACGTGGGCGACGGCGTGGATCGCCCAGGGATTCCGCGGGATCAGCCCGACCGCCCGGCGCCCCGTCTCCTCCGCCGCCGCGAAGTCGCCGTTCTCCTCCAGCCCGAAGGCGTGCATGCCCAGCACGTAGCCGTGGCCCGGCAGGCCCGGATCGGACCGCGCCAGCACCCCGGCGGGCCGGTCGCGGAGCGCCGCCGAGTCGCCGACGAAGAAATCGGCACTGGTGGGCGAACTGGAGGGCCGCCAGGTCGCCGGGATGGTCCTCCAGCACCCGCCCGTAGAGTTCCGGCGTGCGGTGGAAGTCGCCGTCCAGCCAGGCCCGCGCTGCGGCGATGTGGCCGCGCTCCCGGTCGTTGGCCCGCGCGGCCAGCGCTTCCGCCGCCTCGACGCTGCGGCGAAGCTCCGGCTCCACGGACTTTTGCGCCGCGATCAGCAGAAGCCCGGCGCGGAAGCAGTGGCCCATGACGAAGTCCGGGTGCTCCTCCAGCGCCCGATCGATCACCGCCAGCGGATCGGTGAAGTAGCCGTTCATCAGCGCGACCGCCGCGTCGAGCCGCTCCACCGCCGCGGGGTCGTCGGTCGAAAGGGGCTCGCCCCGCCGGTCCCTCATGGCGCCTTCCCCGGCCGGCTCAGAGGCCCTTGGTCGAGCCGCCGTCCACGTCGATCAGGGCGCCGTGGATGAACTCGCCGCCCTCCCCCGCCAGGAACGTGACGACCGAGGCGATCTCGTCGGGCTCGCCGAACCGCATGACCTTCTGGGCCTGCACCATCCGGCTCGCCGCCTCCTCCGTGTCGATGCCGTGGGACTGCGCGAACTGGCGGATGCGGGTCTCCAGCCGCTCGGTCCGGATCGGCCCGGGATTGATGCCGTTGACCCGGACGCCGTCGGCCAGCCCCTGGTCGGCGAGCGCCTTGGTGAAGTTCATCAGGCCGGCATTGACCGAGCCGCCGATGGTGAACTCCGCCGTCGGGGTCCGGCCGCCCGAGCCGATGATGTTGATCACCTGCCCGCCGGTCCGCTTCAGGTGGGGCCAGGATTCGCGCGCCAGCCGGACCGCGCCGAAGAATTTCAGCGCGAAGCCGTCCTGCCAGTCGTCCTCCGACAGGTCCAGGAACGGCCCGCGCTTGGTCGCCCCGGCATTGTTGACCAGCAGGTCGAGCCGGCCGAACATGTCCACCGCGGTCTCGACCAGCGTCTCGGCAAGCTCCGGCTCGCGCAGGTCGCCGTGCAGGATCTCGATCCGCTGCCCGGTCTCGCGGGCCAGGTGGCTCGCCAGGGTCTCCAGCGCGGTCGCCGTCCTGGAGGTGATCAGCAGGTCGAAGCCGGCTTCGGCCAGCGCGGTGGCGATGGCCTTGCCGATCCCCCGGCTGGCTCCTGTCACCAGGGCGACGCGCGTCTCTTCCGTCATGGAGGTCTCCTTGCGGCTTCGGGCCGGCAGCGTGAGGCTTGGGGGCCGCAGGAACCATACGGAGCTATGGGGTCTTTGCCAAGCCCGGCACCGGCCGCTCCAGCCCGGGAATTCCGGCCAGCAGCCGCTCGATCGCCCGGGCGACGCCGAGCACGGCGCGGTCGGCGCCGTAGCGGCCGCAGATCTGGATGCCGAACGGCGTCCCGGTCGCGTCCAGCCCGCAAGGCACCACGACGATCGGGTGGCTCAGCACCGTCAATCCGTAGGTGATGGCGAGCCAGTGCATGTAGTTCCGGGTCGGCGCCCCGTTGATCGTTTCCGGATACCACTGCTCGACCGGGAAGGGCGGGACGGCCACCGCGGGGCAGATCAGCACATCGACCCCCTCCATGAAGGCCACGAACCGGCTGAAATACCGGGTCTGCTCGGACATGGCCCAGGCGACGTCGCGAATGTCGAGCTTGAGGGCCGATTCCATGTTGGCGACCACGTTGGGCGCCAGGGCGTCGCGGTGCTTCTCGAACTTTTCCCGGTGGGACCCGACGAAGATGACCGAGCGCAGGATCTCGAACACGGTGTCGATCCCGGCGAGGTCGGGCCCCTCCTCCGCCACCGCGCCGAACGCGCCGGACATCCGCGCGACCGCGGCCCGGAAGGTCGCCCGGATGCCGTCGTCCACCGGGGCGAAGCCCAGGTCCTCCGACACCGCGACGCGCAGGGACGCCGTGTCCACCTCCGGCAGGGTCAGGAAGGAAGACGGATCGGCGCAGCCGGGCAGCGGGTCGCGCGGGTCGGTGCCGGCCATGGCCGACATCAGCAGGGCGGCGTCGGCGACGGTCCTGCCCATGGGGCCGTCCACCGAGGACGGCGACCAGGCGATGCCCCGGCGCTCGCTGGGGACCATGCCGGGCGACGGGCGGTAGCCGGTGATGCCGCAGAAGGCGGCCGGCGTGCGCAGGCTGCCGCCATGGTCGGAGCCGGTGGCGAGCGGGACCATGCCGCAGGCCAGCGCCACCGCGGAGCCGCCGGACGAGCCGCCGCAGGTGCGGGCGGGGTCGAACGGGTTGCGGGTCGCGCCGAACACAGCATTGCGGGTATTGGCGCCGGTGCCGAATTCCGGCGTGTTGGTCTTGCCCAGCACGATGGCGCCGGCCCGGCGCACCGCGGCGACGACCCGCTCGTCCTCCGCCGGGACATGGTCGGCATAGAGCCGGGAGCCGTAGGTGGTCCGGACGCCGCCGGTGTCGCTCAGGTCCTTGATGCCGATCGGCAGCCCGTGCAGGGGACCCAGCGGACCGCCGCCCATGACGGCCGCCTCGGCCTCGGCGGCCTCCATGCGCGCCCGGTCGAAGCAGCGGCTGACCAGGGCGTTCACGGTCGGATCCACGGCCTCGATTCGGCTGATGCAGGCGTCCACCAGCTCGCGCGGGGATATCTCCTTGCGCCCGATCATCCGGCGGAGGGTGACGGCGTCGAGATCGCACAGGTCCTGGGAAGTCATCACGTTTCCTCTTTTCTGCCGGCCCCCGGGGCCGGTTCGCGTGCCCTTACTACGCTGTCTATCAATCACGCCTTGCGAAGTCCCGGCAATTTGGTGAAATTGGCGCTCCGGATCTTTCGTATTAGCCTTTTCAGTCGCGTTCCGCGGTCAGGATCACCGACATGTCCCATTCCGGCCAGACCCCGGCGCCCTCCGCCGGGGAGGCGAAAGCCGCACCGCAGTCGCTGCTGGGCTGGATCTGGCGCTCCTACCTGCGCACCGCGCTGATACCGCTGCTGTTCGTCGAGCTGGCGCTGATCGGGATCTACCTGTTCTCCAACGCCCTGATCCGGGACGAGAACCTGGAGGCGATGCGCGCGGTCGCCCGCGACCAGCTGACCCGCACCGCCCGCCAGGAGGCGGAGACGCTGAACGCGACCCTGGCCGGGATCAGCTCCGCGACCTCCCTGCTCGCCCGCCAGGCGGAGCTGGCTTACCGCACGCCCTGGCAGGCCCCGCCCGAGGAGGTCGAACGCTACGCCTACGGTCCGCAGGGCTCCTGGTACACCATTCGCGACATCGGCCTGGGTGCGGCCTTCTACAGCGGCATCGTGCCGGTGGGCGAGGCGGAGCGGGCGAAGGCGCTCCGGCTGTCGCAGCTCGACCCGTTCCTGAAGAACCTGCAGCAGACCAATCCGCTGATCGCCCAGGCCTATCTCAACACCCGGGACAGCCTCAACCGGATCTACCCGTATTTCGACGTCTCCGGCCAATATGCCGAGCTGATGGACATTCCGTCCTTCAACTTCTACTACGAGGCGGACGCCGCCCATAATCCGGACCGCCGGACGGTCTGGACGGACGTCTATGTCGATCCGGCGGGCAGCGGCTGGATGGCGTCGGCCATAGCGCCGGCCTATGCGGACGGCGTGCTGGAAGGCGTGGTCGGCGTGGACGTCACGGTGGGCCGGTTCGTCGAACGGATCGCCGGGCTGCAACTGCCCTGGGACGGCTACGCGGTCCTGCTCAACCGCGACGGGGTGCTCCTGGCCGTGCCGCCCGCCGCCGAGCGCGATTTCGGGCTGACCGAACTGACCGAGCACCACTACGACAAGGCCATCATGGCCGACACCTTCAAGCCGGACGACTTCAACATCTTCCGGCGGCCGGACCTGGCCCCACTCGCGGCCCTGGTCGGAGCCTCGGGCTCCGGAGCCGGCACCCTCGCCCTGGGCGGGGAAGGCGGCGGTTCGCGCCTGGCTTCCTGGGCGACCATCGGCGAGACCGGCTGGAGGCTGCTGGTGCTGGCGCCGGAGAGCAGCATCTTCGCCGACGCGACGGCGCTGAAGGACCGGTTCGACCGTATCGGCCTGATGCTGATCGCGGCGGTGACCCTGTTCTATGCCGGCTTCTTCGCCATGCTGTACCGGCGCGCCCAGGGCATGAGCCGGGCGATCTCCCGCCCGCTGGCGGAGGTCGACGCGATCACCGACCGGATAGGCGCCGGCCAGGACCTGGAGCAGGCGCCCCGCTTCGGCATCCTGGAGCTGGAACGGACCGCCGGCCGCATCGTGGCGATGGGGCACCGGCTGGCCGAACACCGGCAGGCGATCGCCGCGACCACGGGCGCGCTGGAGGCGCGCAACCGCCTGCTGGCGACCATGCTCGACACCGTGCCGGTACCCCTGTTCATGCTCGATCCGTCCGGGCGCTATATCGGCTGCAACGGCCATTTCGCCGCCTTCGCCGGGGTGCCGCGCGACGGCGTGGCGGGACGGACCCCGGCCGACCTGTTCGGGGCGGCGGCGGCTCAGTTCGCCCGCGACGCCTCGGGAGCCGGCCGGGACGGCGGACCGGAGGAGGACCCGGACGGGGGCCGGACCCGCCAGTACGAGGCGGTGCTGCACGACGCGGCGGAGGGCGAGGACCGCACGGTGATGGTCGGCGAGGCCGCCTTCCGCGGGGCGGACGGCGCGGAGGCCGGCATGGTCGGCACCTTCTTCGACGTGACCGAGGCCCAGCGCGCCGCCGACACGCTGCGCCGCGCCAAGGAGCAGGCAGAGGCGGCCGACCGCAGCAAGTCGGAGTTCCTGGCCAACATGAGCCACGAGTTGCGCACCCCGCTGAACGCGATCATCGGCTATGCCGAGATGCTGGCCGAGGATGCCGAGGACCGGGGCGACCAGTCCTACGTTCCCGACCTGGAGAAGATCCGATCCAGCGGCAAGCACCTGCTGTCCCTGATCAACGACATCCTGGACCTGTCCAAGATCGAGGCCGGCCGCATGTCGGTCGACATCGCCCCGTTCGACGCCGACCGGCTGGTCGAGGAGGTCCGGGCGATCTCGACTCCCCTCGCGGACGCCAACGGCAACCGGATCGAGGTCGAAGCCGGCCCCCTCCTGGGGATCATCCTGTCCGACCAGACCAAGCTTCGGCAGATGCTGCTGAACCTGGTGGGGAACGCCTGCAAGTTCACCTCCGGCGGGGTCATCCGCATCGCCGCCCGTACCATCCGCACGCCGGCCCCCGCCGTGGAGTTCGCGGTCAGCGATACCGGTATCGGCATGACGCCGGAGCAGCTGAGCCGGCTGTTCCGCCGCTTCACCCAGGCCGACGCCTCGACCACGCGGCGCTACGGCGGGACCGGGCTGGGGCTGGTGATCAGCCGGCATTTCGCCGACATGCTGGGCGCCCGGATCAACGTGTCGAGCGAGCCGGGCAAGGGCAGCACCTTCACCATCACCCTGCCGGCGGAAATTCTCTCACCGGCGGCGCCAGCGGCCGCGGAGTCCCGGCCGGATGCCGCGGCGATCGCCGGACCGTCCCCGGCGGCGCCCGGACGGTCCGTCCGCGTGCTGATGATCGACGACGACCCGGCCCTGCACGACGGGGTGGACGCAGCGGTGGAACGCCTGCGGGCCGCCGATCCCTCGGCCGGCACGCTGATGGTGCTCCACGCCTTCGGCGGGACCGAGGGGCTGCGGATGGCCCGCGCCTTGCGGCCGGACATCCTGGTCCTGGACGCGGAACTGCGCTGCCGCGACGGCCGGTCGCTGCCGGAAAACCTGCTCGGGGAATTCGGCATGGCCTGCCCGCCTCAGATCCTGCTGGTTCCGTCGGGCTCGGAACCGATCCCGTTCAACCTGCTGGCCGACGCCGCCGAGTGCCTGGCCAAGCCCGCTTCCGCCGACGCCGTCGCCGAGGCGATCCGCCGCGTCGCCTCCACCGGCGCCGCGATGCCCTCGGCGGAAGTCACCGGCTCCAGCGCCTGCGACGTGCTGGTGGTCGACGACGATGCCGTCGCCCGCGACGTGCTGCGCCGGACCCTGGAACGCGCCGGCTTCACCGTCGCCGAGGCCGAGGACGGGCTGGCGGCGCTCGACGGGATGCAGACAGGCCGGCCGCTGGTCGTGGTCCTGGACCTCGGGATGCCGGCCCCGGATGGCTTCCAGGTGCTGGAGGTGATGCGCGGCGACGGCCGCCTGAACGGCATCCCGATCGTCGTCGTGACCGCGCTGGACCTGGACGAGGAGCAGGCCGTCCGAATGGACGGGCAGGTTGATCGTGTGTTACGTAAAGGTGCATATGAACGGGACGATCTGGTCAGGACGATCCGCCGGCTGATCGTCGGGGAGCAGGCCGACCGCGAACTTGCCGATCTTGCGGGACCGTGACGGGGGGCGTCGATTGACTTGTATCCTGATCGTCGAGGACAACGACCTGAACCGCGACATGCTGTCGCGGCGCCTGACGCGACGCGGGTTCCGGGTGATCGTGGCGGTGGACGGTGCCGCCGGGGTGGAGACGACGATCCGCGAGCATCCCGACCTCGTCCTGATGGACATGAGCCTGCCGGTGATGGACGGGTGGCAGGCGACCCGGACCATCAAGGCCGATCCGGCGACCGCCGCGATCCCGGTGATGGCCCTGACCGCGCACGCCATGACGGAGGACCGGGAGCGCGCCATGGCGGCCGGCTGCGACGAGTTCGAGACCAAGCCTGTCGACATCGACCGACTGCTGGCGAAGATCGAGTCGCTGCTGGCCCGCTTTCCCGCGGTGAACGGGTCATGAGCGGCGTTCCGCTCGGCGTCGAGGCGGCCCATGGCGAACTGCGGCGGCTGACCGGAAGCATCGCCGCCCACGGCGCCCGGGTGACGGAGGCCGGACCGTCGATCACCGACGAGGACGACGTGAAGATGCTGGGCTACATCACGGTCTCGATCGAGTCGCTTCGGGAGCTGACCGGCACCGGCACCCCGAACGACCTGCTGAGCCGGCCGCACCGTCACGCCATCCGCAATTGCCTGAACGCGATCAAGGGCGGTGCCCAGCTGCTGGTCGAGGGCGCTCCCGACAACGGGCTGGAGCCGAACGGACCGGCCGCGCGCGCCGCCGAGGCGATGGCCGAGGACAGCGACGCCATCCTGGCCTGCCTGGACGCGGTCCGCGTCGAAACCGGGTCCGAGTGACGGCGCCCCCCGCTCAGACGTACAGCCGCTCGCCCTCCAGGTCCTTGTAGAGATCCGCGACGTACTCGCCGTACCCGTTGTAGAGTCGGGTCGGCACCATCTCGCCCGTGCCCAGCACCCGCTCCCTGGCCTGGCTCCAGCGGGGATGGGGCACCTCCGGATTGACGTTGGCCCAGAAGCCGTACTCGGCGGCCTGGATCTGCTCCCAGAAGCTGACCGGGCGCTGGTCGGTGAAGGTGAAGCTGACGATCGACTTGATCGACTTGAACCCGTATTTCCAAGGCACCGCGAGTCGCAACGGCGCGCCGTTCTGCTTGGGCACCGGCTTGCCGTACATGCCGGTCACCATGAAGGCCAGCTCGTTGGTCGCCTCGGCCAGGGTCAGTCCCTCGACATAGGGCCAGGGATACCAGAACTGGCGCTGCCCGCTCGCCATGCCGGGGTCCTGGAAGGTCCGCATCACCACATACTTCGCGGAGCCGAGCGGCCGGGCGAAATCGACCAGGGCCTTCATGGGAAAACCGCTCCAGGGCACCGCCATCGACCAGGCCTCGACGCAGCGGTGGCGGTAGAGGCGTTCCTCCAGCGGCATCCGCTTCAGCAGGGCGTCGATGTCGACGGTCTGCTCCTGCTCGACCATGCCGTCGAACGTCACGGTCCAGGGACGCAGCTTCAGCTTCTGCGCCGCCCGCCAGATGTTCTTCTGGGAGCCGAACTCGTAGAAATTGGTGTAGGTGGTGGATTCCGCCGGGTCGGTGATCGCGCGATCCAGCGTGAAGCGTTCGTTGCGCGGCACCGGGTAGAGGCCGGCGGTCGGATCGTCCGCCGCGACCTCCGTCTGGCCGAACGCCGGACCGCCCGGGATCGAACCGGCCGCCGCGATGGCCGGCGCGGCCACGGCGGCCTTCAGCAGGCTGCGCCGGCTGAGGAAGACGTCTTCGGGTGTCGCCGCCGAGTCCGGCAGCTCCCACCCCCGTCTGGATCGGATCAGCATGGCATTCCTTCCTCGGCAATCTGCGTTCGGGTCCGCAAACCCGTCGCGTGCAGATTTGACCTTGGAGCGGTGCGCGTGCAAATCAAGTTCGGGTGATCGCGCCGTGACGCGCGATCACCGGGACCCCGACGGACCTCAGCCTTCCAGCATGCTGCGCAGCATCCAGGCGGTCTTCTCGTGGAGCTGCATGCGCTGGGTCAGCAGGTCGGCCGTCGGCTCGTCGCCGACCTTCTCGGCGGCCGGGAAGACCGACCGCGCGGTGCGCACCACCGCTTCCTGGCCGGCGACCAGCTGGCGGATCATCTCCTCCGCCTTGGGCACGTCGGTCGCCTCCTGGATCGAGGTCAGGGCCGAGTACTGGGCGTAGCTGCCGGGAGCCGGGAAGCCCAGGGCGCGGATGCGCTCGGCGATCAGGTCGACCGCCAGGGCCAGCTCGTTGTACTGCGTCTCGAACATGAGATGCAGCGTGTTGAACATCGGCCCGGTCACGTTCCAGTGGAAGCTGTGGGTCTTCAGATAGAGCGTGTAGGTGTCGGCCAGCAGCCGGGACAGGCCCTCGGCGATCTCGCGACGGTCGTTCTCGGCGATGCCAATATCGATCTGCATTATTCGTCCCCCTGGAAAACCGGATCGGAACCTGATCCGTATCACAGATGTGGGGCTTCGGCCGCGAGCCGGCAAACAGTCTTTTTAGAATCGTTCCAAACTTCGTGGCATGCGCTGAACGCATGGCGCAACGATCCAGCCGCTGCACCATCCGGCGCGGCCTGCTGCATTTCGGCGCATTGCAAAGCCGTCAGTCGACCTGGGTGCTCAGCACTTCGGGCGGTCCGTCCGGGTCGAGCGCCGTGCAGGCCGCCGTCTCGGGGTCGAGCCAGGGGTTCGCCAGGGTCTCGTCCTCGTCGGCTTCGGGCAGCAGGAGGTGCATTCCTTCGCGTCCCGCCAGCTCGGCCTGGTCGGCCGCGACCTTGCGCGCTCCCGCCTCGTCCGGCGCGCGGATGATCAGCCGGCGGGTCTTGCGGTAATGCTCCCATTTGCGGGCCAGGGGGAGCACGGGTTCCAGAACGAAGAACGGCATCGATTCGTCTGTTCCTTCGGCCGCCGGCGGTCGAATGCCGCCGGCGGGGGTGGGGGTCGGCTCGCCCGATCAGCTCATGGACGAACGAAGCATCCAGGCCGCCTTTTCATGGGCGTCCATGCGATGGTTCATCAGGTCCTCGGTGACGGTGTCGTTGGCCTCGTCGCAGATCTGGACGACGGCGCGGCAGGCCTGGGTGACGGTCTCGTTGTCGCGCACCAGCTGCTCCAGCATGCCGCGCGAGTCCGGCACGCCGTGCTCGTCCTCGATCGTGCTCAGCTTCAGGATCTGGCTGAGGCTGCCCGGCGCGAAATAGCCCAGGGCACGGATGCGCTCGGCGATCTCGTCGACCGCGGTGGTCAGGTCCGTATACTGCGTCTCGAACATCTCGTGGAGGCTGTGAAACTGGGCGCCGGTGACGTTCCAGTGAAAGCCATGGGTCTTGCCCAGCAGCGTATAGGTATCCGCCAGCACCTTCGCCAAGCCGTCGGAAAGCGCTTTCCGCTTGTCTTCGGGAATGCCGGTATGGACAGCCATCGGTTCATGGGACTGCGCGGTCGTACTTTCGAACGCCATGGTCTTCTCCTTGAAACATCGTGGATTCACTTGTCCACCCTGCCAATCCAAACTTGACCGCTGCTCGGCCAAGTCAACCCCGTCGCGGCTCATTCGCCGCGACGGGACCGGGGCAGGCGGGATTCCCTGCTTCAACGAGAAAATGGGTAAAAGGTGCCGTGACCCTGCACATTTGACGCAGCCATGCGGTGTCCGGACACCGTCTTCCGAGCGGGATCCGGGCGGTCCAACTCCTTTGCCGGGAGCAGGACCCGCCGTTCCGTCACTGCGCCGCCACCAGCGACTGGCGCATCTCGACCGCCCGGTCGGCCAACCGCCCGGTCAGTTCCGCCAGATGGTCGAAGCTGGCGGTGAAGATGCCCAGCCCAAGGGTCAACGAGCGGAGCTCGACGATCAGGTCGCGCAGTTCCGCCTCCGGCATGAGTGCCTTGACCTCGTCCCAGCCGTCCCAGCCGGCGCGCCCATCGAAGCCCAGGATCTGGCCCCGGCGGCCGGTGATCAGCCGCTGCACCTTGGGCGTGAACTCCGTCGGAGCGGCGATGGTCACCTGCAGGATCGGCTCCAGCAGCACGGGATCGCATTTCGGCATCGCCTCGGTCATGGCCATGCGGCCGACCGTCTTGAAGGCCTGCTCGCTGCTGTCCACGGCGTGGAACTGGCCGCCGGTCAGGGTCACCGCGACGTCGACCACCGGGAAGCCCAGCGGCCCCTGCGCCAGGTATTCCCTCACGCCGGCCTCCACCGCCGGGATGAACTGGCGCGGCACCACGCCGCCGACCACCTTCTCGTCGAACACGAACCCGCCGCCGCGCGGCAGCGGCCTGACTTCCACATGCACGTCGGCGAACTGGCCGTGGCCGCCGGTCTGCCGCTTGAAGCGGGCATGCTGAGCCGTTCCCTTGCGGATCGTCTCCCGGTAGGCCACCTGCGGCGCCCGCGAACGGACCGGCAGGTTGTACTTGCTGCGCAGGCGGTCCATGGCGAGCTGGAGATGGATGTCGCCCTGGCCCCAGAGCACGATCTCGCCGGTATCGGCGTTCTGGTTGACCGACAAGGACGGATCCTCCTCGGTCAGCTTGGCCAAGGCCGCGCTCAGCTTGACCTCGTCGTTGCGCTGCTCGGCCGAGATCGCGGCGGAATAGACCGGCGACGGCGGCGCCGGCCACAGCGGCGTCCGGATCCGGCCGCCCTGGTCGTCGAGCACGTCGCCGGTCGTCACATGATCCATGCGGCCGAACGCCACGACTTCGCCGGTTGCCGCCGCCGGCTGCTTGTGCTGCTCGTGCCCGTGCATGCGGTAGATGCCGCTGACCCGGTCGCCGCCGAGGGTCATGCCGTCGGTGACCTCGCCCTTCCAGACCCTGGAGAAGCTGAGCTTGCCGGCGTGCGGCGCGTGGTAGGTCTTGAAGACCTGCGCCACCGCGCCCGCCGCCAGGGGGATCTCCAGCCGGGCCGCCGTGGCGGCGGCCTCGGGCGTCTCGTGGCGCAGCGCCTTCAGCAGGCGCCGGACTCCGTTGTCGTTCTCCGCCGAGCCGATGAAGACCGGGACGATCAGGTCGGACGCCAGGTCCTTGGCGAGTTGCCGGTAGACCTCCTCCTTGTCCGGCGCCACGTCCTCCAGGAGCTGCTCCAGCAGGCTGTCGTCGAAATCGGCCAGCGCTTCCAGCAGTTCCTGCCGGGCCGCCTGCTCGCGCTCGCGCACCGTGTCGGGCACCTGGACCAGGTTGGAAGGGGCGTGGGGGTTGTAGTGGTAGGCCCGTTCGCTGACCAGGTCGACGCAGCCGGTGACCGTGTCGCCCTCGCGGATCGGCACCTGGCGGAGCACCAGCGGGCGGGTCGAGGCGGCCTGGAGCGCCTGCATCAGGTCGCGCACCCGGACGTCCTGGGTGCCCATGGAATCCACCTTGTTGACGAACAGCATGTGCGGGATGCCGTTGTCGTCGAGGAACTTGAACAGGGGGGCCAGCATCGGCGCCTTGTCCGCCGTCGGCTCGCACACGACGACCGCGACGTCCGCGACCATCAGGGCCGACTGGCCCTCCGCGGACAGCTCGACCGAGCCGGGGCAGTCGAGGAACGTCCAGCGCTCGCCGAGATAGTCCGCGCTGGCCAGCCCGACCTCGACGCTCATCTTGCGGGCGCGCGCTTCCGGCGCGCTGTCGCCCACGGTATTGCCGTCCTTGACGCTGCCTTTGCGGGTGACGGCGCCCGCGGCGAACAGCAGGCTTTCCATCAAGGTGGTCTTGCCGCTGAGATAGGGGCCGACGAGGGCGGCGCAACGTGGCCCCGCAATTCTGGTGCTTGGCATTCGGAACCTCCCACTACCGTTTTGACGGATCGGGGGCGTCCGCGGGCTCGGCCTGTCTTGGAACGACGGCCGTGGACGTCGTCGACCCGCTAGCGTATCGGTACGACCGATCGTCCTCCCGCCGCCGATGGCTGTCCACGAAAAAGAGCATGCTGCACCGCCGAAGTGATGCGACAGTCCCGCGCGCCGGCGATGTCTTTTGCAAACTATACCAAATGTTCTGTCTATTCTTGCCGGCGGGCTGCGGCACTTATCCCCGTTGACAGCCCCGCCTTTGATATCGATAGCTGTACTCGCGACATAAGCCAACCCGACCGGGGGAATAATCATGCGCTTGCTCATCGCGGGATGGAGCGGCAGGATCGCCCTGGTCGGGGCCATCCTCCTGATGCTGACGGGCGTTGCCGGCGCGGATCCCGGCAAGCCGACTCGCGACGAGGTGGAGGCGCTGACGCTGAAGGCCGCCGCGCTGATCGAGTCCCAGGGGATCGAAGCCGCTCGCGAGGCCTTCAACCGGGCCGGCGAATTCCGCTTCGGGGAGATCTATGTCAACGTGATCGATTTCACCGGCACATGGCTGGCCTACCCTCCCCGCCCGGCCGGAGTCGGCCAGAACGTGGTCAACCTGAAGGACGCCGACGGCCGCTTCATGGTCAAGGACATCCTGAAGGTCGCGCAGGAAAGCGGCCACGGCTGGGTCAGCTATCGCTGGCTCAACCCGGTTTCCAACCGCATCGAACCCAAGACCTCCTTCGTGAAGCGGGTCCCGGGCAAGGATCTGGTGGCCTATATCGGCATCTACGAATAAATCCGCCGACGGAAGGTGCGCGTCCCGGCCAAAAAGAACGCCCGCAAATCGAATGACTTGCGGGCGAGTTGAACAGGGAGGCTTCACGTCTGGGAGACGCGGGTCCGAAGACCCAACCCCGGACCGAGATCCGGAGCGAAACAGCGGATATTGCATCGCAACACCGCCGGATGATTATTTGGTCATCCGCTGCCCGAATTCCATGCATAATTCAAGGAAGCGCCCATGCAACCTCCGCATGGCTTTGATATGCAACGATCTGTTCAGAACGTCGTCTCCGCCACTTTGCGCACCAGGAAGTCACGGAACACGGCGATGCGCTTGGAATGGCGCAGTTCCTCGGCATAGACGAAATAGGTCTCGACCGTGGGGCCGTTCAGCTCGGGCAGCACACGCACGATGTCGCGGCTGCCCTCGACCATGTAATCCGGCAGGGCGGCCATGCCCAGACCGCTCTCCACCGCCTTGAAGATCGCGTATACATTGTTGACGCGCATGATGGGACTGCGGGTCCCCTGGGGCGGATCGCCGGCGTCCAGCAGCCAGTTGATGTTGGTGATGGGCGCCCGCATGTCCGAGGGGTAGGCGATCAGGTCGTGGTTGTCCAAGTCCTGGACCGTCTTGGGCACGCCCTTCCGCTTGAGATAGCTGACATGGCCGTAGACATGGAACCGTATCGTCATCAGGTGACGCTGGATCAGGTCGGGCTGGCGCGGCGAGGTCATGCGGATCGCGATGTCCGCCTCGCGCATGCCCAGGTCGAGCTCGGTGTCGTCCAGGAGGAGGGTGAGCTGGATCTCCGGGTAGATCTGCAGGAACTCGCGGGCGCGCGGGGTCAGCCAGGTCGTCCCGAAGGCCACCGTGGTGGTGATCTTCAGCGGACCCTTGGGGTGCTCGCGGCTCTCCGTCAGCATCGCCTCGGTCATCGACAGCTTGGCGAAGACGTCGCGCGCGGTCTGGTAGAGCAGGTCGCCCTGCTCGGTCAGGATCAGCCCGCGGGCGTGCCGATGGAACAGCGGCACGTTCAGGCTTTCCTCGAGCGCGCTGATCTGGCGGCTGACCGCGGATTGACTTAAATTCAGGCTTTCGCCGGCATGAGTGAAGCTGCCGGCTTCGGCCACGGCGTGAAAGACCCGAAGCTTATCCCAGTCCATGAAACGTCCCGTTCATCGGCGGGCGGAATGATGTCCGACCGTCGCGTCATCTTGGTCCGCGGAATGCGCAGACCGTACGATGATATACCGCGACGTACATCAAGGCCACGGTCGTTAGGATCGAAAGAGCACGAATAACGGGCAGCCGCCGCGAAAATGCCGGAGTCCGGCCCCGGAAACCCGAGCGGCGGCTGTCCCAGGCGGCGAATTCAGTCCCAGGCGCCGATCATCTGGGTGGTCGTCGCCTCGCGGAGCGCCTCCTCGGGCGATCCCTCGGACTGGGCCAGGAACTTCTCCGCCTCCAGCGCCGCCATGCAGCCCATGCCGGCCGCCGTCACCGCCTGGCGGTAGACCTTGTCCTTGACGTCGCCGGCGGCGAACACGCCGGGCACGTTGGTTGCGGTCGAATCCGGGGCGGTCAGGATATAGCCTTCCGGATCGGTGTTGACCTTGCCCTGGAAGACCTTGGTCGCCGGATCATGGCCGATCGCGATGAACACGCCCTCGACCGGCAGGGTCGAGACGTCGCCGGTCTTGACGTTGCGCAGCTTCAGCCCCGTCACCGCCTTGGGCCGGTCGTCGCCGCCCTCGCCCAGGATCTCGTCCACCACGGTGTCCCAGACCACCTGGATCTTGGGATTGCGGAACAGCCGCTCCTGCATGATCTTCTCCGCGCGGAACGAGTCGCGCCGGTGGATCACGGTGACCTTGGAGGCGTGGTTGGTCAGGTACAGCGCCTCCTCGACCGCGGTGTTGCCGCCGCCGACCAGCGCTATCTCCTTGCCGCGGAAGAAGAATCCGTCGCAGGTGGCGCAGGCGGAGACGCCGGCTCCGGCGAAGGTGCGCTCGCTCTCCAGCCCCAGCCAGCGCGCCTGGGCGCCGGTCGCGATGATCACGGTGTCGCCGGTGAAGAGGTCGCCGCTGTCGGCCTTGGCCCGGAACGGGCGCTGGGTGAAGTCGACCTCGGTGATCACGTCGAAGAACATCTCGGTCCCGACATGCTCGGCCTGGCGCTGCATCTGCTCCATCAGCCAGGGTCCCTGGATGACGTCGGCGAACCCGGGATAGTTCTCCACGTCGGTCGTGATCGTCAGCTGGCCGCCCGGCTGGAGCCCCTGCACCAGGATCGGCTTCAGGTTGGCGCGGGCGGCATAGATCGCGGCGGTGTAGCCGGCCGGGCCGGCGCCGATGATCAGGACCTTGGAATGATGGTGAGCGGGCATAGGCTGCTGGCCTCGGCTGGAATGGGTTCGCTGTATCCGGCTGAACATGATCGGTGTGAACATGGGCCGACGCCGCTTCAGCGTCAACCGGCGGGCTGCGGAGGCTCGATCCGCTGGCCGGTCCGCGCCTCGATCCGGCGGCGGATCTCGGCGCCGACCATGGCGGTGTCGTCGAGCGGCCTGTAGGTCCAGTGGTCCAGCTCGCCGGTGAAGGTCCGGATGATGCCGGCATCCTTCAGGGCCTGGTGGAAGGTCTGGAACTTGGGCGAGCCGCCGTCCAGCTCGATGATGTAGACCGGCTTGCCGGTCGAGCAGGCCTCCGACACCATGGACACGCTGTCGCTGGTCACGACGATCACGTCGGCCAGGGCCAGGAACGCGAAATACGGGTTCTCGCCCTGCCCGTCCCAGACGACCGACGGCACGTCGGCCATGCGGGCGCGTAGGATCGCCTCGTTGTCGGCGCCGGTCCGGCGCGACGGCGTCACCAGCAGCCCGGCGCCGTGGCACTTGGCGAGGTTGGCCAGCTTCTCCGCCACGTCGCCCATGATCACCGGGGTCATGCGGAACAGCTTGTTGGTCCCGCCGATCAGTACCGCGATGCGCGGATGGGGCAGATGCCCGTAGGCCGGCCCCATCCGGGCCGCCGCATCGGCCAGCTTGGCCGGCGTGACCATGTGAAGCGCGCCGCGCGTGGTGATCACGTTGGGGCCGCGCAGCTTGTCGTGCTGCGGCACCACCACCAGGTCGAGCAGGCGGGGCGGGATCTGGGGGTCCTGGATATGGACCGCGAAGGTCTTGCCCCTGCTGGCCCGGCGCACGCCCAGGGCCGGCGTGACGCCGGCGCGGCCCGACGTGATCAGCAGGTCGGGCCACGGCGGCTCCAGCGCGTCGCTGCCGGGCGCGGTCGAATGCCTCGGCCCCAGCCGGAAGAAGGGGCTGAGCTGGCGCCAGGGGCTGCGCAGGGTCACGCGCTTGACGATGGGCGGAAGCCCCACCGCCTCGGCCAGTCCGATGCACTGGTTTTCCATGCCGGCCTTGCCGTCGGTGACGACCCAGCAGGTGAGATTTTGCACGATCACGGGCCTTCGTGGTTGCTGACCGGGGGCGTCGATAGCACAATCCGCCTATTATAAAGTTTCGCACTTGTAAGACGGCTCTGTCTTGGCGTAAACCAGTGCTCTGTGTAATATCCTTTCCAATTCATCCCGAGGGGCTACAAGAGAAGACCATGCGGCGAGTCAAACTCGACCGGATTGACCGGCGCATCCTGCGCGACCTTCAAGCCGACGGTCGCATGACCAACGTCGAGCTCGCGCGGCGCGCGGGCATCTCGGCGCCGCCCTGCCTTCGGCGCGTCCGCGCCCTGGAAGAGGCCGGATTCATTCGTGGCTACCATGCCGACATCAACCCCGAAGCCCTCGGTTACGGCGTGACCGTCTTCGCCCACGTGGGGCTGACCAGCCAAGCCGAAGCGGACCTAAAGAAATTCGAGGAGTTGGTCAATAGCTGGCCGCTGGTGCGCGAGTGCAACATGCTCGCGGGCGAGACGGACTTCCTGCTGAAGATCGTGGCGGAGGACTGGGACTCCTACCAGCGCTTCCTCACCACCAAGCTGACCAGCGCGCCCAACGTCAGCCACGTCAAGTCGGCGCTGGCGATCCGCACCTCCAAGGCCCTGCCGGGCGTTCCCATCGACACCGAGATCGGCGACCTGCCGGACGAGGAGGAACTGGAGGAGGAGGAATAGGGGCGGGAGCGCCGCCTGCCGGAACCCCGGAAAAGAAGATGCCGCAAAAAGAAAATGCGGGCTTTCGCCCGCATTTTTTCATGGCAGTCCGTGGCGTGGCAGTCGAGCGTCAGGCGTCGAGGCGCCTCAGCGGAACTCGACCTTCACGACCTCGTAGCTCTTCGAGCCGCCGGGGGTCGGCACCTCGACCATGTCGCCCACGGTCTTGTTGATCAGCGCCCGCGCCAGCGGGGAGCTGACCGACAGCAGGCCCTGCTTGATGTCGCTCTCGTCCTGGCCCACGATCTGATACGTGGTCTCCTCGTCGGTGTCCTCGTCGGCGACCGTGATCGTCGCGCCGAACTTGACGGCGTCACCCGAAAGCTTCGAGACGTCGATCACCTCCGCGCGGCTGATCTTGTCCTCCAGTTCGAGCACCCGCCCTTCGATGAAGCTCTGCCGCTCGCGCGCCGCATGGTACTCGGCGTTCTCGGAAAGATCGCCGTGCTCCCGCGCTTCCGCGATGGCCTTGATGACCGCCGGCCGCTCGATCGTTTTCAGGTGCCTTAACTCCTCTTGGAGGCGGTTGTAGCCCGCCGCCGTCATTGGAACTTTTTCCATTTCCCGGTCCACTCGACGCTGAAGAAGACTGCGGCGCGGCCAGATCAGCCGCGCCGGGAGCCTCGATCCCCTTAGTACGACCCGCTCAGGTAGGACTGGAGCGGTGCCACGTCAAGGCTACCACTCCGAAGCGCCGAGATAGCCTCGACGGCAGCCCGCGCCCCCGCGACGGTCGTGTAATAGGGAATGTTATTGACGAGTGCGGTCCGGCGCAAGCTGAAGCTGTCGGACATGGCCTGCGCGCCGTCGGTCGTGTTGAAAACCAATTGCACGTCGCCGTTGATCATTGCATCGACGATGTGCGGTTGCCCTTCGAGCACCTTGTTGACCCGGGTCACCGGGATCCCGGCCTCGCCGAACGCCTTCGCGGTTCCCGCCGTGGCGAGCAGGGAGAAGCCCATCTCGCGAAGCTTGGCCGCGATCGGCACCATCGCCGCCTTGTCGTGGTCCTTGACCGAGATGAAGACCCCGCCCGACAGCGGCAGGACGACTCCGGCGCCGGACTGGGCCTTCGCGAAGGCGCGGCTGAAATCCTTGTCCAGCCCCATGACCTCGCCGGTCGACTTCATCTCCGGCCCCAGGATGATGTCCACGTTGGGGAAGCGGGCGAACGGGAAGACCGCCTCCTTCACCGCGGTGTGCGGCGGATTGGGTCCCTTGAGGTCGAACGCGTCCAGCTTCTCGCCGGCCATGACCCGCGCCGCGATCTTGGCGATCGGCGTGCCGGTCGCCTTGGCGACGAAGGGCACCGTGCGGCTGGCCCGCGGGTTGACCTCCAGGATGTAGACCTGGGTGCCCTTGACCGCGAACTGCACGTTCATCAGCCCGATCACGTCCAGCGCCTCCGCCAGCATGCCGGCTTGCCGGGAGATGTCGGCGACCACGTCGGACGGCAGCGAATAGGGCGGCAGCGCGCAGGCGCTGTCGCCGGAGTGGATGCCGGCCTCCTCGATATGCTCCATGATGCCGGCGACATAGACCCGGGTGCCGTCGCGGACGGCGTCCACGTCCACCTCGATGGCGTCCTGCAGGTAGCTGTCGATCAGCACCGGGTTCTTGCCCGAGACCTTGACGGCGGAGCCCATGTAGCGCTTCAGGCCCGCCATGTCGTGGACGATCTCCATGGCGCGGCCGCCCAGCACGTAGCTGGGCCGGATCACCACGGGGAAGCCGATCCGGGCGGCCACCTCCTCAGCCTCCTCCAGGGAGCGGGCGAGGCCGTTGGCCGGCTGGTGCAGGCCCAGCCTGTGCAGCAGCTGCTGGAACCGCTCGCGATCCTCCGCCAGGTCGATCGCGTCGGGCGAAGTGCCCAGGATGGGGATGCCGGCGGCTTCCAGGTCGCGCGCCAGCTTCAGCGGCGTCTGGCCGCCGAACTGGACGATCACGCCCAGCACCTCGCCCCGGCTCTGCTCGACCCGGACCAGCTCGATCACGTCCTCGGCGGTCAGCGGCTCGAAATAGAGCCGGTCGGAGGTGTCGTAGTCGGTCGATACCGTCTCCGGGTTGCAGTTGACCATGATGGTCTCGTGCCCGGCCTCGTGCAGCGCGTAGGCGGCGTGGACGCAGCAATAGTCGAACTCGATGCCCTGGCCGATGCGGTTGGGGCCGCCGCCCAGGATGATCACCTTCCTGCGGTCCGACGGCTCGGCCTCGCACTCGGCGCCGCCGAAGCCGTCGGCCTCGTATGTCGAGTACATGTAGGGCGTCTGGGAAGCGAACTCCGCAGCGCAGGTGTCGATCCGCTTGTAGACCGGCGTGACGCCCTGCGCGCGGCGCGCCGCCGCGACCTCCGCCTCGGCGGTGCCGACCAGCTCGGCCAGCCGGGCATCGCTGAAGCCGGCCTGCTTGAGGCGCAGCCAACCCTGCCGGTCGGCGGGCAAGCCGCCGGTGCGGACGGCGGTCTCCGCCGCGACGATCGCCTGGATCTGCTCCAGGAACCAGGGATCGTACTTGCAGGCGGCCTGGACCTCGTCGACGCTCAGGCCGTGCCGGAACGCCTGGGCGATCACCAGCAGCCGGTCCGGCGTCGGACGGCTCAGCGCCGCCCGGACGGTCAGAGGGTCGGGATTGCCGTCGCCGATCAGCACCTCGTTGAAGCCGGTCAGGCCGGTCTCCATCGACCGCAGCGCCTTCTGCACCGACTCGGCGAAGGTGCGGCCGATCGACATGGCCTCGCCGACCGACTTCATGGAGGTGGTCAGCAGGGGCTCGGTGCCGGGGAACTTCTCGAAGGTGAAGCGCGGCATCTTGGTGACGACATAGTCGATCGTCGGCTCGAACGAGGCGGGCGTGACGCCGGTGATGTCGTTGTCCAGCTCGTCAAGCCGGTACCCCACCGCCAACTTGGCGGCGACCTTGGCGATCGGGAAGCCGGTCGCCTTGGACGCCAGCGCGGAGGAGCGGCTGACGCGCGGGTTCATCTCGATCACGACCATGCGGCCGTCGGCCGGGTTGACGGCGAACTGCACGTTCGACCCGCCGGTATCGACCCCGATCTCGCGCAGCACCGCGATCGAGGCGTTGCGCATGATCTGGTATTCCTTGTCGGTCAGCGTCAGCGCCGGCGCCACGGTGATGCTGTCGCCGGTATGGACGCCCATCGGGTCGATGTTCTCGATGGCGCAGACGATGATGCAGTTGTCGGCGCCGTCGCGCACGACCTCCATCTCGTATTCCTTCCAGCCCAGCACCGACTCCTCGATCAGCACCTCGCGGGTGGGCGACGCGCGCAGGCCGCCGCGCACGATCTCCTCGAACTCGGCCCTGTTGTAGGCGATGCCGCCGCCGGTGCCGGCCAGCGTGAAGCTGGGGCGGATGATCGCGGGCAGGCCGGTCTCGGCCAGCGCTTCAAGCGCCTCGTCGAAGGAGCGGACCATGCGGCTGCGCGGGCTTTCCAACCCGATCTTGTCCATGGCGTCGCGGAACAGCAGCCGGTCCTCGGCCTTGGCGATCACCTGCTTGTTGGCGCCGATCATCTCGATGCCCAGGCGCGCCAGCGTGCCGTCGTCGTCCAGGGCTATCGCGGTGTTCAGCGCGGTCTGGCCGCCCATGGTCGGCAGCAGCGCGTCCGGCCGCTCCTTCTCCAGGATCTTGGCGACCGTGGCCGGCGTGATCGGCTCGATATAGGTCGCGTCGGCCAGGTTGGGGTCGGTCATGATGGTGGCCGGGTTGGAGTTCACCAGGATGACCCGGTACCCTTCGGCGCGCAGGGCCTTGCAGGCCTGGACGCCGGAATAATCGAACTCGCAAGCCTGGCCGATGACGATGGGGCCGGCGCCGATGATGGCGATGGACTTGATGTCGGTACGTTTTGGCATGGCGCTCGGGCTCTGGTAACTTCAGGCGCAACAAAAATCCCCTCCCCGGAAGAACAGGGAGAAGGTTCGAATGACTGGCACGCCGATCCGACCGCTGAAGACCCCGGAGTGGCGGCCCGCCCCTATATAGAGGCTCAAGTCCGCCGCGGGAAGCGCGACGTTGCCCGGTGATTGCAGGATTGCCTTGGGCGCACGCGTGGGAGCGTCGCGCTTCGCGCGTTGGAGCGCCACGCTCGGCGCGGCGGTTCAGCGGGCGGGGCTGGGATCGAGATAGCGGCGAAGGGTCTCCAGCGGCGCCACCCAGACGGCGCACAGCCCGGTGTCCTGCCGGTCGAACAGGTAGACCTTGTCGAGCGTGCTGCGCTTTTCCGGATCGTGCAGGTTGACGCCGGATCCCCAGCCGATGCCGTAAGGCCGGTCGTCGGCCGACTGCACCCGGAAGATCCAGTTGAGCCGCTGGACGAAGGCCCCCCGGCGGCAGGCCTTGGACAGGACCGGATCGACCTTGGCCACTTGGCGGACGCTGCCCTTGAGGCGGTAGACGATCCGCTCCGGCCGGATCGGAGTCGCGCGGAACGGGTACAGCCAGTCCGGCGGCCAGGGGGAGACCGGGAACGCCTCGAAATGCGGCGGCGCGGTGCGGTCGAGGCTCTGCTGCTCCGCCCGGGACGGCCCAGGCATCAGCGCAAGCAGGAATGCGGGTATCAGGAAGTACGGGCGGCGCATCGTCGGGATACCCGGTGCGGCTCCTGCCGGACGGAGGGGCAGGATCACGGATGGACACGGATATCCACGGATTAACACGGATGGAGTGAAGAAATGGTTCGCGGCGGGCAGCCGCGGAAAAGCGAACGCCGGGGAAGCGGACTTCCCCGGCGTTGCCCAGGTGCCGACCCTTGCGGGAGGAGCCTCTTACTTCTCGCCGCCGCCCAGGCTGTGGACGTAGACCGCGAGCTGCTTGATCGTGACCGGGTCCAGACGGCTGCTCCAGGCCGGCATGACGCCGGCGCGGGCATAGGTGATCGTCTCGACGACGGTCTTCTTGTCGCCGCCATAGAGCCAGATGTTGTCGTTCAGCCGGGGAGCCCCGACTTCCCGCATCCCCTCGCCCTTCTCGCCGTGGCAGGAGGCGCAGTTCTCCGCGTATACGGCGGCGCCGCGGCCGGCGGCGGCCTTGTCAGTCTCCCGGCCGGTCAGCGACAGGACGTACTCGGCCGTGTCGTCGATCTGCGGACGGGTCAGCAGCTGGTCGGCGCCGAACTTGGGCATCTCGGAGATGCGGGTGTCCTCGTCGTTGGTCGACCGGATGCCGTGCAGCAGGGTGGTGTGGATGTCTTCCGCCTTGCCGCCCCACAGCCAGTCGTCGTCGGCCAGCGTCGGGTAACCCTTGGCACCGGCGCCGCCGGCCGCGTGGCAGGCCGCGCAGTTGTCGGCGAAGGCGGTGCGGCCGCCGGCCGTGGCGAAAGCCAGCAGGTCCTGGTCGCCCAGGATCTCGTCGAACGAGGACGTCTCGATCTTCGAGCGGAAGGCGCCCTGGGCCTCGCGGGCTTTCGCCAAGTCCGAGACGACCGTCTCGCGCTGGCTGTAGCCCAGGATCCCGGCGGTGTAGGTCTTGCCCAGCGGGATCGCCGGGTACAGGATCCAGTACACCACCGAGAAGGCGACGGTGACGTAGAAGACGTAGAGCCACCACTTCGGCAGCGGATTGTTCAGTTCCTGGATACCGTCCCACTCGTGGCCGGTGGTGTCGACCCCCGACAGGGAGTCCTTTTCAACCTTGGTCGGCATGACCTATTTCTCCTGGCCTTCATCCTTGAACGGGATGCGGCTGGCCTCGTCGAACTTCGACTTGTTCTTGGGCCGCAAGGCCCAGAACAGGACGCCGACGAACAGCAGCATCAACCAAACCGTCCAGAAGGAGCGCAAAAATGACGCGATTGCGTTCAGATCCACTGGTTCCACCAATTATTGCTTGAGATCGGCCGGCTGATACTTCGTGAAATCGACCAGCGTACCGAGCATCTGGAGGTAGGCGACCAGCGCATCCATCTCGGTCACGACCTTCGGGTTGCCGTCGAAATCGGCGACGACAGCCTTGGGATAGCGGGCCAGGAGGCCGTCGGTCTCGCCGTCGGGACGCTGCTGGACCTCCAGGTCCTTGGCGGCGACGTCGATCTGCTCGGAGGTGTAGGGCACCCCGACGATGCTCAGGGTCTTCAGATGGTCCTTGATGTCGGCATACTTCAGCGGGCGCTCCAGGAGGAAGCCGTAGCCCGGCATGATGGACTCCGGCACCAGGGCGCGCGGATCCACCAGATGGGCGACCTGCCACTGGTTGGAGTATTTGCCGCCGACCCGGGCGAGGTCCGGGCCGGTGCGCTTCGAACTCCACTGGAACGGATGGTCGTACATGCTCTCGGCCGCCAGGCTGTAGTGCCCATAGCGCTCGGCCTCGTCGCGGAACGGACGGACCTGCTGGCTATGGCAGTTGTAGCAGCCTTCGCGGATATAGATGTTGCGGCCCATCTGCTCGAGCGGGGTGTAGGGGCGGACCCCCTCCACCTTCTCGATGGTGGTCTCGATGGTGAAGAGGGGGACGATCTCGACCAGGCCGCCGATGGAGACGGTGAGCAGGATCAGGACCATCATCAGGGTGACGTTCTTTTCGATCAGCCCGTGATTGAAAAGGCCGGACTTCTTGTCGGTGCTAGCCATCGTGCTGGGTCCTTACTCGGCGGCCGGCGCGAACTTGCGCGTCGGAGCGGTGACGTAGGGCTTCTCGACCCGGATGTCGCCCTTGGTCGTCCGCCACAGGTTGTAGACCATGATCAGGGCGCCGATCAGGAACAGCACGCCGCCCATGGCGCGGATCACGTAGAAGGGATGCATGGCCGCCACGGTCTCGACGAACGAGTACTGCAGGAAGCCGAGGTTGTCGTAGGCGCGCCACATCAGGCCCTGCATGATGCCCGAGATCCACATCGCGGTGATGTAGAGGACGATGCCGATGGTGGCGGTCCAGAAGTGATAGCTGACCAGCCGCAGCGAGTAGAGCCGCTGGGCCTTCCAGAGCTGGGGAACCAGGTAGTACACCGCGCCGAAGCTGACGAAGGCGACCCAGCCGAGCGCGCCGGAGTGGACGTGGCCGACGGTCCAGTCGGTGTAGTGCGACAGGGCGTTGACCGCCTTGATCGACATGACCGGGCCTTCGAAGGTGCTCATGCCGTAGAACGCGACGGAGGTGACCAGGAAGCGCAGCACCGGGTCGGTGCGCAGCTTGTCCCAGGCGCCGGACAGGGTCATGATGCCGTTGATCATGCCGCCCCAGGACGGCATCCACAGCATGACGGAGAAGGTCATGCCCAGCGTCTGCGCCCATTCCGGCAGGGCCGTGTAGTGCAGGTGGTGCGGACCGGCCCAGATGTAGAGGAAGATCAGCGACCAGAAATGGATGATCGACAGCCGGTAGGAATAGACCGGCCGGCCCGCCTGCTTGGGGATGAAGTAGTACATCATGCCCAGGAAGCCGGCGGTCAGGAAGAAGCCCACCGCGTTGTGGCCGTACCACCACTGGACCAGCGCGCCCTGCACGCCCGCGAACAGCGGGTAGCTGGCGGTGCCGAAGAACGAGACCGGGACGTTCAGGTTGTTGACCAAGTGGAGCATCGCGATGGTCACGATGAACGCCAGGTAGAACCAGTTGGCGACGTAGATGTGGGGCTCGCGCCGCTGCATGATCGTGCCGACGAAGGTCAGCAGGTAGACCACCCAGACGACCGTCAGCCACAGGTCCACGTACCATTCCGGCTCGGCGTATTCCTTGCCCTGGGTGATGCCCAGCACGTAGCCCGACGCCGCGAGCACGATGAAGAGCTGGTAGCCCACGAACAGGAAATTGGCGATCGCCGGCCCGCCCCAGAGCGGAGCCCGGCAGGTGCGCTGGACGACGTACAGCGAGGTGGCGAACAGGGCGTTGCCGCCGAAGGCGAAGATCACCGCCGAGGTGTGCAGCGGCCGCAGGCGGCCGAAGCTGGTCCATTCCAGGCCCAGGTTCAACGCCGGGAACGCCAGCTGCAGGGCGATCACGATGCCGACCAGGAAGCCGACGACACCCCAGAAAACAGTGGCGATGACGAACAGGCGGATGACAGCCTCGTTGTACGAGACGGTCTCCTCACCTGCCCGCTCGCCTCCCACGGACGAACCGTGGGACAGGGTCGCTGCTGTCATTACCTATATCTCCCGTCTGGCGGGGCCGGGCCGGACGGGCCGGTCGTTCCTCGCCACCGTAAGGTTGCTCTTGATTCCATCGTGCCGGGTCCGCACCGCCGCGACGGCACGCGGCACGTACGCAAATCCCTTTGACGGGTGGGGACTATGGGGATGCCGCTGGCCGGCAACATTGATCTACGTCAAGGACCCGCGGGCTCGGGGGCTGCCATCGTCACGCCAGCACCTGTGGTCGAGACGTCCATGCACGACACTTATGTTGCGAAACCCTTAGCCCGCCGTCAGATCGACCAGGCTTTCCCGGTGGTGCAGACGATCGCACCCGATCTCGACGTCGAGCGATGGCGCGATTTTGCCGCAGCCGTCCTGGCGGTTCCGGAGCTTGAAACCGGCGGCCATTCCCCCTCGGGGAAGAATCGGACCCGGTCCCGGGGAATCATGACCGTGCAGAACGCCCGCGGCTATATCCACGGCCTGTTCAGCTACGCGGTGGAGAACCATCTGCGGCACGGCCGGGTGCTGGCGGTCGAGAACTTCATCGTGCTCGACCTGTTCGACCTGGCGGGCGCCGCCGACGCGCTGCTCGGCGCGATGGACAGGATCGCCGACGACCTCGGCTGCGCCGCGATCCACACCAACCTGCCGGACGACTATTCGAGCCTGCCGGAATACTGCAACTGGCTGCTGAACAGCTTCCGGGAAGCCGGCCACGCCGTCGAGACCCTGAGGCTGTGCAAGCTGATGATCGACATGGCGCCCGTGGCGCTGGACGTGGCCAACGACCATTAGGGGGGCCTCTCGCTGTTGCCAGGGCGCCGGCAGCCGCTAGACTGCGGGCCATGAGCGACATTGCCCCCCGACCGACCATCCGCCTGCAGCCGAGCCGGCACAAGCGGGTCCAGCACGGCCATCCCTGGGTCTATTCCAACGAGATCCACATGGACAACACGGCCAAGGCGATCCCGCCGGGCAGCGTCGTCCGGGTGGTCACCCACGACGGCGCGCCGCTGGGCGCCGCCACCTTCAACCCGCACACGCTGATCTGCACGCGGATGCTGGCGCGAGACCCGGAGGCGCAGGTCGACCGCGGCTTCCTGGCGGAGCGGCTGCGCCGGGCGCTCGACCTGCGCGAGCGGCTCTACGGCCGGCCGTTCTACCGGCTGGTCCATGCCGAGGCCGACGGGCTGCCGGCCCTGGTGGTCGACCGCTTCGGCGACACCGTGGTCGTCCAGGCGAATTCCGCCGGGATGGACCGGCTGACTCCCGCCTTGCTGGAGGCGCTGGACGAGGTGCTGTCCCCCGCCGCGGTGGTCCTGCGCAACGACAGCCCGGCGCGCGGGCTCGAAGGCCTGGGCGGCGAGGTCAGGGTCGCCAAGGGGGCGCTGGACGGCCCGATCCGGCTGGAGGAGAACGGCAGCATCTTCTTCGCCGATCCGGGCGCCGGGCAGAAGACCGGCTGGTTCTACGACCAGCGCGACAACCGCGCGGCGATCGCGGCGCTGGCGCGCGGCGCGCGGGTGATCGACTTCTACAGCTACAACGGCGGCTTCGCGGTGCAGTGCGCCAAGGGAGGCGCCGCCTCGGTCGTCGCGGTGGACCGGTCGGAAGCGGCGCTCGCCAACGGCGCCCGCGCCGCCGAGGCCAACGGCGTCGCCGGCCTGTGCGAGTTCCGCCGGGCCGACGCCTTCGAGGAGCTGGAACGGCTGGCTGCCGCCGGCGAGCGGTTCGGCGTGGTGATCGCCGACCCGCCGGCCTTCGTGAAATCGAAGAAGGACCTGCATGCCGGGACCCGGGCCTATCGCAAGATGACGCGGCTGGCCGCCTCGATCACGGCGCCGGGCGGCTTCCTGCTGGTCGCCTCGTGCAGCCACAATGTGGACGTGCCGCTGTTCGCCGAGCAGGTCTCCCGGGGCCTGGGCGACGCCCGGCGCTCGGGGCGGATCCTGCGGACCGGCGGCGCCGCGCCCGACCACCCGGTGCATCCGTACCTGCCGGAGACCGCCTACCTGAAGGCGCAGGTGCTGCAACTGGACTGATGCCGGGACCGGGCCGGCGCCGGCGGTCCTTCCGCCCGCGGAACAAGAAAGGCGGAACGCCTTGACCAGGTCGATCAAGCAATGGGCCGCGTGGCGCCCGGCATGGCCGGGAGCCCTCCCGCGCGGCTTCCGGGGGCTCGCGGCGGCCCTGGCCCTGGCGGCCTGCGCGCTGGTGCCGCCCGCATCCTGGTTCGCGGCGGAGTGGGCGCGGGGGGAGGCGCTGGAGGAACTGGCCGAAACGGCGCAGGCGCGGCTGTCGCTCTATACCGCCACCCTGACCGCGGAGATCGAGAAGTACCGCGTCCTGCCGCTGACGCTGGCCTGGGACCCCGACGTGGCGGCCCTGCTCGCCTCGCCGCGCGACGCAGCCCTGGTCGACCGGGTCGACCGCAAGCTGGCGGCGCTGAACGCCGGGGCGTCGCTGTCGGCGCTCTACGTCATGGCGCGCGACGGCACCACGCTGGCGTCGAGCAACTGGACCGAGGAGACCAGCTTCATCGGCCGCAACTTCGCCTTCCGGCCCTATTTCCGCGAGGCGCTGGCGGGGCGCGTCGGGCGTTATTTCGCGATGGGAACGACTTCGCAGAAGCCCGGCTACTACATCGCCTATCCGGTCTGGGCCCCCGTATGGGCGGAGCACCACACGGTCGGCGTGGTGGTCGCCAAGGTCGCCATGGAACCGCTGGAGGCGACCTGGCACGACATGGCCGGCGAACGGGTCTTCGTCACCGACCGCCGCGGGGTCGTCTTCATCACCAACGTCCCGGACTGGCGCTTCCGCACCCTGGCGCCGCTCCCCCCGGAGGTCCGGCGCGAGTTCGAGGCAAGCCAGCAGTACGAGGGCACCGGCCTGGAGCCCCTGCCCCCGCTGGACAGCGCGCTGGTGCACCGCGGGCCGGTCCCGGACACGGACTGGAAGGTCCATGTGGCGCTCGACAGCAGGCCGGCCGATGCCCGCGCCCGGTCGGCCGGCCTCGTCGCCGGCATCGCGACGCTCCTGCTGCTGGCGGCCGGGCTGGTGGTTCTCCAGCGCCGCCTGGCACTGGCGGAGCGGCTGGAATACCAGCGGCGCGCCCAGCTGATGCTGGAGCACCGGGTCACCGAGCGGACCGCCGAGCTGAGCTCGGCCAACCTGCGCCTGACGGACGAGATCGCGGAGCGCGGGCGGGCGGAACAGGCGGCGCGCCGCGCCCAGGAGGACCTGATCCAGGCGGCGAAGCTGGCGGCTCTCGGCCAGATGGCCGCGGGGATCGTCCACGAGGTGAACCAGCCGATCTCCGCGATCCGGTCCTACGCGGAGAACGCCGCGCTGCTGCTGGACCGCGGGCGCCTGGACTTGGTGCGCGGCAACCTGCTGGAGATCACGGGCCTGACCGAGCGGGTGGCAACCATCACCCGGCAGCTCAAGACCTTCGCCCGCAAATCGTCCGGCATGCTCGGTCCCGTCTCCCCCCGCCTCGCGGTAGATCGGTCCATGGCTCTGCTGGGCGCCCAGGCCGCCGCGCTGGGCGCCGACATGGTGCTCGAAATGCCGGACGAGGCCACGCAAGGACCGCTCCCGATGGTGCTGGCCGACGAGGCCCGGCTGGAGCAGGTGATCGTCAACCTGCTGCGCAACGCGCTGGACGCGGTTTCCGCCCGCAACCGCCGGCTCGTCGCCGTCAGCCTGGAACAGGAGGACGGACATGTCCTGCTGAAGGTTCGCGACACGGGCCCCGGCATCCCGGAGGACGACCTGCCCCGGCTGTTCGACCCGTTCTTCACCACCAAGGAGGTCGGGGTGGGGCTGGGGCTCGGCCTGTCGATCAGCTACGGCATCGTCCAGGACTTCGGCGGCCGGATCGCCGCCGCCAACCACGAGCAGGGGGGCGCCGTCTTCACCGTGGCCCTGCGTCCCGCGCCGCCGTCCGGCCCGGCGCTCCCGCCCGCCTGATTTCCGTCGCCATTGTCCTTCATTTGGCCATCTTTCGGGTCCCGGGGACTTGTGCCGATGGGTTCCCGGGGCCATCTCGGCTAGGCCAAAGCGCAAGGGTCCGGGCCCCGCTGGCGGCCGAGGCGTCGGCCGTGATGTCGGACCTTCGTCAGCAACAGCCGACGCAGCAGCGTAAACGGGTCATTCGGCACATGGACGCCCTTCTCGCCGTCCTTTCGGCGGACTTCCTCGGCAAACCCGCCTGGATCTGGTTCACCTTCATCGCCATCGTCATCGCCCTCCTGGCCTTCGACCTCGGCGTTCTCCACCGCAAGACGCATGAAATCGGCATCGTCGAGAGCCTCTGGCTGAGTGCCGGCTACATCGCCATGGGCTGCCTGTTCGGCACCTGGGTCTGGTGGTATTTCGGTCCCGAGCCGGGCATGCAGTACTTCACCGGCTTCTTCGTCGAGAAGAGCCTGGCGATGGACAACGTGTTCGTCATATCGCTGATCTTCAGCTACTTCGCCATTCCCCGGCTCTACCAGCACCGGGTGCTGGTCTGGGGCATCCTGGGCGTCATCGTCCTGCGCGGCATCATGATCGGCCTGGGCGCCGCCCTGGTCACCGAGTTCGACTGGATCCTGTTCATCTTCGGCGCCTTCCTGCTGGTCACCGGCGTCAAGATGCTGCTGGTGTCCGACAACATGCCGGACATCGAGAAGAACCCGATCCTGAAGTTCCTGCGCAGGCGGCTCAACGTGACCGACAAGCTCCACGGCGAAAAGTTCTTCGTGAAGCTTCCGGATCCGAAAGGATCGGGCCGGATGGTGCGGTTCGTGACGCCGCTGTTCCTGGCGCTGGTGCTGATCGAGTTCGCCGACCTGGTCTTCGCGGTGGACAGCGTGCCCGCGATCTTCGCGATCACGACCGACCCGTTCATCGTCTATACCAGCAACATCTTCGCGATCCTGGGCCTGCGGGCGCTCTACTTCGCGCTGGCGGCGATGGTCCACCGGTTCCATTACCTCAAGTACGCGCTGTCGCTGGTCCTGGTCTTCATCGGCGGCAAGATCTTCTACAACCAGTTCTACGGCAAGCTGGACCCGGTGATCTCCCTGTCGGTCACCTTCGGCCTGCTCGCCGCCGGCGTGATCGTGTCCCTGGTCATGACCCGTGGCGGCGGCGGCGGTGGCGGACCCAAGGCGGAGGAGGTGCCCGCCACCGCCCGCTGACGTCCTCTTGACGCGCATGTCCGGGGCCGCCCTTGGCAAAGGGGCGGCCCTGCGACATTTTCAGGTGAGCGCCGATCGTTCCCTTCGGGTACATTAGCGTAACCTGAAACGATTTGTCCGAGGAACTCCGCCATGTCCGCCAGCCGGCCCGGGGAAAACCGGGTCCCCGCCCCGGGGGCGACAGGCAGGTCGTGGTGGCGCCGCCTCCTGATCCTCCCGCCCATCCTGCTGGGCGCCTTCGTCTTCTTCAGTTTCGCCCGCGACAAGGCGGCGCCCGTCCAGGTCGAGCGGGCCGAGACCGCCCGGCCTGCACGGGTGATCGAGGTCGCGGCCCTTCCCGTGGCCCCGCGCGCCACCGGGTTCGGCACGGTGCGGCCCGACCGGGTCTGGACCGCGATCGCCCAGGTCGGCGGCACCGTCGTCGAGACCCATCCCGACCTGAAGCGCGGTGCCCTGCTGCCTGCCGGCGCCCTGCTGGTTCGGATCGATCCAGCCGACTACCAGCTGGCGATCGCCCGGATGGAGGCGCAGCGGCGTTCCGTCGAGGCGCAGATCCGGGAATTGGACGTCCGGGAGGAGAACCTCCGCCAGGCGGTCGCGATCGAGCGGGAGGCGCTGGCCGTCACGACCCAGGACGTGGAGCGCAAGCGCAACCTGCAGGCCTCCGGCGCCGGCAGCCAGTCGGCGCTCGACCAGGCGCTCAACTCGATGCTGGCCCAGCGCCAGCGGCTCCAGGGCCAGCAGACCTCGCTGGACCTGATCCCCAGCCAGCGCGACCAGCTGCGGGCCACGGCCGCGCTCCAGGACTCCCAGCTGGCCGAGGCCCGGCTGGCCCTGGAGCGGACGGAGATCCGCATGCCCTTCGCCGGCCGGATCAACGAGGTCTCGGTGGAGCGCGGCCAGTACGCCGCCCCCGGCACGCAGCTTGCCGGCGCCGACGGGATCGAGCTGGCCGAGGTGCCGGCCCAGGTGCCGCTCGACCGGCTGCGCCCCCTGGTCGCCGGCCTGCTCGGGGGAGGATCGGTCGAACCCGACCGCGGGCTTCCACCGCTCGACCGGCTCGGGCTGGAGGCGACGGTCCGGCTGCGCACCGGCACCCTGTCGGCCGAGTGGCCCGCCCGGTTCGCCCGGATGGGCGACGGCGTCGATCCCAAGACGCGCACGATCGACGTCATGGTCGTGGTGGACCAACCCTATGCCAGGGCGATCCCGGGGATCCGGCCGCCGCTGACCAAGGGCATGTTCGTCGAGGTCGAATTGAAGGCTCCCCCCGGCCCGCCGGTGCCGGTGATCCCCCGGGCGGCCCTCCAGCCCGGAGACCATGTCCATGTCGCCACCCGGGACGACCGGCTGGAGATCCGCCGCGTCACGGTCGCCGACGCCCATGGCGGTTTCATAACGGTGGCGGAAGGGCTGAGGCCGGGCGAGCGCGTCGTGATCTCCGACCTGATCCCGGCGGTGGAGGGCATGCTGCTGGCGCCGCTCCGCGACGAGGCCGCCGAGTCCGGGCTTGCGCGGGACGCCGCCGCGGCTCCCCCGATGCATTGACCGGCCGCCCGCCATGATCGCCTGGTTCGCCCGCCACCCGACCGCCGCCAACCTGCTGATGCTGTTCCTGCTGGTGATCGGGCTGGTGACGGCGCCGGGGCTGCGGCGGGAGACCTTCCCCGACTTCACCCTCAGCCAGGTGCAGATCCAGATCCCCTACCCCGGCGCCAGCGCGGAGGAGGTCGAGGAGGCCGTCTGCCAGCGCATCGAGGACGCGGTCGCCGGCGTCAGCGGCGTGGACGAGGTCCGCTGCGAATCGCGCGAGGGGCTGGCCGCCGCCATCGTCGACATGGTCGAGGGCGGCAATCCCGACCGCTTCCTGGAGGATGTCAAGGCCGAGGTCGAGGCGATCACCACCTTCCCCGACCTGGTCGAGCGGCCCGTGATCAAGCGGCTCAACCTGACCGACCGGGTGGTGTCGATCGCCATCACCGGCCCGATGTCGGTGCCCCACCTGAAAATCTACGCCGAGGGCGTGCGCGAGCGCCTGCTGCGCCTGCCGGAGGTGTCGGAAGCGACGCTGACCGGCTTTTCCCAGCGCCAGATCCGGGTCGAACTGGACCAGGGCGCGCTGCGCGCCCATGGGCTGAGCGTCGCCGACGTCGCCGGCATCGTCGGGCGCCAGAGCCTGGACCAGCCGGCCGGCACCCTGGAGACGGAGGAGCGCAGCCTGACCGTCCGCTTCGCCGACGAGCGGCGGACCGTGCGCCAGCTGGCCGACCTCGTCGTGATCGGCGGGACCGGCGGCGGGGAGGTGCGGCTCGGCGCCATCGCGACGATCACGGAACGGTTCGAGCTGGACGAGGCCAAGACCCTGTACGACGGCAAGCGCGCCGCCATGCTCCGCGTGACCAAGACCAAGCGGGAGGACACGCTGCGGGTCATGGCCGCGGTCCGGGGATTCATCGAGCAGGAGCGGCGCACGGCACCGCCGGGCGTCGGCTACGCGCTGACCCAGGACGTCTCCTCGATCGTGCAGGACCGGCTGGACATGCTGACCGGGAACGCCTTCCAGGGGATCGCGCTGGTCTTCCTGTCGATGTGGCTGTTCTTCAGCCTGCGCTATTCCTTCTGGGTCGCCATGGGCCTGCCGGTGGCGCTGGCCGGCACCGTCTTCGCCATGCAGTTCATGGGCCTGTCGATCAACATGATCACCATGGTGAGCCTGCTGATCGCGCTGGGCCTGCTGATGGACGACGCCATCGTGATCGCCGAGAACGTGGCGACCAAGCTGGCCGCCGGGCTGCCGCCGATGGAGGCGGTGATCGACGGCACGCGCGAGGTCGCGTCGGGCGTCTTCGCCTCCTACGTGACCACGGTCTGCGTGTTCGGGCCATTGATCCTGATGCAGGGCGACATCGGCAAGGTGATGGCGGTCCTGCCGGTGGTGCTCATCGTCGCGTTGACGGTCAGCATCGTCGAGGCCTTCCTGATCCTGCCCCACCATCTGGCGAAGAGCATCCCGCCCGGCGGCGAGCGGCGGAACGCGGTGCGGGTGCGGCTCGACCGCGGGTTCGACTTCGTGCGCGACCGGCTGCTCGGCGGCCTGGTGGACCGGGCGGTGGAGTGGCGCTACCTGACCCTGGGGCTGGTCATCTGCGCGGTGCTGGTATCCGCCGCCATGCTGGCCGGCGGCATCGTCAAGTTCCGGGCCTTCCCGCAGATCGACGGCAACGTGCTGGAGGCGCGCATCCTGCTGCCCCAGGGCACGCCGCTGGCCCGGACGGAGGAGGTGGTGGACCGGGTGACCGGTGCGCTCGACCGCGTCGCCGCGGAGCTCGCCCCGCGCCAGCCCGACGGCGCCGCCCTGGTGCGGGCGGTGACCGTGCGCTTCAACGAGAACCAGGACGCGTACGAGACCGGGCCGCACCTCGCCTCGGTCTCCGCCGACCTGCTCACCGCCGAGCGGCGGGACGGCACGATCGACGAGATCACCGCCCTGTGGCGGGCCGAGATCGGCCCCCTGCCCGACGTGCTGGCGCTGACCTTCAAGGAGGCGCAGGTCGGCCCCGGCGGCCTGCCGATCGACATAAGGCTGGCCGGCGGCGACCTGGACCGGCTGAAGGCGGCGTCGCTGGAGCTTCAGGACTGGCTGGCCCGCTACCGGGGGGTCGAGGACCTGTCCGACGACCTGCGCCCCGGCAAGCCGGAGATGGGGCTCCGCCTGCGCGAGGGCATCTTCGGCCAGGGGCTGGACTCGGCGGATCTGGCGACCCAGCTCCGGGCCGCCTATTTCGGCCAGACCGCGGCGGAGCTCCAGGTCGGCAGCGAGTCGATCGAGATCGACGTCCGGCTGGCCGCGGCCGACCGGACCACGCTGGCCGACCTCGAGGATTTCCCGGTCACCCTGCCCGACGGAAGCCAGGCGCCGCTGCGCTCGATCGCGGTGCTGGAGCCGGACCGCGGCTATGCCCGGATCGGCCGGATCGACGGCCGGCGCACCGTGATCGTCCGGGGCGAGATCGACACCCGGATCGCCAACGCCAACGAGGTGATCGCCGACACCCGCGCCCGCTTCCTGCCCGGGCTGCGCGACCGCTACCCGGAGATCGACATCACGCTGGAGGGCCAGGAACGCGAGCAGGGCAAGACCGGCGACAGCCTCAAGCGCGGCTTCATGATCGGCCTGTTCGGCATCTTCGTGCTGCTGAGCCTGCAGTTCCGCAGCTATGTCGAGCCGGTCATCGTCATGGTCGCGATCCCGATGGCGCTGATCGGCGTGGTCTGGGGACACTGGCTGGCCGGCTTCGACGTGTCCATGCCGAGCATGATCGGCTTCGTCTCGCTGGCCGGCATCGTGGTCAACGACTCGATCCTGCTGGTCGAGTTCGTCAAGCTGCGCGCGCGCGAGGGACGCGACGTCGTGTCGGCCGCCCGGATCGCCAGCCGCCAGCGCTTCCGCGCCGTGCTGCTGACCTCGCTGACCACCATCGCCGGGCTGCTGCCGCTGCTGGCCGAGCGAAGCCTCCAGGCCCAGGTGCTCCAGCCGCTGGTGGTCAGCCTGGTGTTCGGCCTGCTGGCGTCCACCGTGCTGGTGCTGGTGGTGATCCCGTCGCTCTACGCGATCCTGCACGATTTCGGCCTGACCGCGCTCGCCCGGGAAGACCGCGAGGCGGCCGCCGCGGCGATGGCGGCGGCCGAGTGACCGGGAACGAGCGGGTCGGAAGAGGGCGGCAAGGCAGGGGCAGGACAGCCCGGCCGTCACGAACCCGGACCGGAAGATCGGGATAGGGAATGCCGGTTCATGTCACTGGCTCCCCAAGGGAAATGCATGATACAAAGCGCATGTTTTCCGTAGCGAACAGACGACATGGTTGGGATGCCCGCCACGCTTGATAAATAATTTGATTGCGAATAAAAAGACATGGCGATCACAATGCCAATAAGCTTCAATAATTAATCAGGGGAAACCCGGGGATTACCTGGTCATGTCTAGAATTCTGCCATGTTTCAGATACCATGTCATATCCACCCGGGCACATCTTATTTTACTTTCCCTTGGCCTGCTTATACCGGCATCCGTTTTCACATCCTATCTGCTGATTCAGCAGGTCGATCTTCAGCGGTCGCACATCGAGCAGGATTTGCACCAGGAGGCGCGATCGATCACGGCCATGGTCGATCGGGACATACGGGGCGTCATGGCGATGCTGGAAACACTGGCCCTGATGCCGGCCATCCAGCAGGATGATTTCGCGACGGTCCACCAGCAGGCGAGCCGGATCACCGAGCGCTATGGAATGGTCATCATCCTGACCGACCGGTCCGGAAAGCAGCGTCTCAACACGCGCGTCCCCTGGAACACGCCGCTGCCGTCCTTCCTGGACGACAATGTCGCCCGATCCATTCTCGAAACCAGGATGCCCCACGTATCCGACCTGTTGATCGGTCCGCTTTCCGGAACCGAGGTCGTCGGCATCGTCGTCCCGGTCCTGCGCGGCGGCGACGTCGTCCATTTCCTGATCGCGAGCCTGCCGCCGAGGCGCATCCAGGAAGTCCTGGTCCAGGCGCGCATCGGCGACGGCCGGACCGCCACGGTCACCGACCGCAAGGGCAAGCTCCTGACCCGCGTGCCGGCCTCGAAGCGCCCGGGCCGGGACATGGCCGCCGCCGGTCCCGGAGAGGCCGATCTCGTTTCCGGCTACAGCCGATCCGACCTGACGGGATGGACCGCGACCGTCACCCTGCCCGGCCATGCCGTCGATGCGGAGGCCATGGCCGGGCTCCGGTCTCCCGTCCTGCTGGGCGGCGCGCTGCTCGCCCTCTCCGCCCTCCTGGCCTATGGCCTGGGCCAGCGAATGTCGCGGGCGGCGAGACTGCTGACCACGGCCGGCAGTGCCTTGCGCGGCGGCGAAGCGGTCCCCCGGATCCGCACCGGCTGGCGCGAGGCCAACGAGATCGGCCTGGCCCTCACCACCGCCTTCCAGAAACTGGACGAGGGATCGACGGCGCTCCGCGCCGCCGAAAACCATTCCAGGCTCCTGGAGCTCAGCTCCCCGGTGGGGATCTTCCGCACGGACCCCGAGGGGCGCTGCACCGGCGTCAACGAGCGCTGGTGCGAAATGGCCGGCGCGCGGCCGGAGCAGGCGCTCGGCAACGGCTGGACCGATTTCCTGCATCCCGGGGACTATGACCGAGTCTTCTCGGAATGGCGGCGCAGCGCCTTCGAGAACCGGCCCTTCCGTCTCGAATACCGTTTCCTGACGCCGTCGGGCGAAACCACCTGGGTGCTGGGCGAAGCCCTGGTCGAGCGGAACGATGCGGGGGAGATGACCGGCTTCGTCGGCACCACCACGGACATAACCGCGATCAAGCTGCTGCAACGCCGGCTGATCGACGCCGAGGAGCAGCTGGCCCTCGCGATGGCCGCCGGCCGCATGTTCGCCTTCGACTGGGACATCGGGACCGACGGCGTGCGCCGGAGCGAGAGCTGCGCAGGGATCCTCGGCCTGGACGGAGACGCGACGGCGGACACCGGACAGAACTTCTTCGCGTCCGTCCATGCGGAGGATCGCGACGGGTTCGCCGCCACCGTGGCGCGGCTGGAGCCGGCCTCCCCGAACTACACCGTCTCCTACCGCTACCGGCGCCCGGACGGCGCGGTGGCCTGGCTCGAGGAATCCGCGGCGGCCGTCTTCGATCGGGAAGGCCGCAAGGTCCGCCTGACCGGGATCACCGCCGACGTCACCGCCCGCAAGCAGGCCGAGGCCGCGTTGCGCGAGAGCGAGGAACGCCTGCGCTTCGCGCTCGACGCCGCCGTGATCGGCACCTGGCAGATGGAGGTGGCCGACGGCCGGATGGCCTGGAGCGATATCCAGTACCGCCTCTTCGGGATCGATCCGGCCACGCCGGCGCCGAGCCTGAACGCGTTCGGAGCCCTGATGGAGCCGGAGGACCGCACCGCCCTGATGGACCGGATCGATCAGGCGATCCGAACGGGCGAAGGGTTCGAACTGGATTTCCGCATCCGGCGCTCCGCGGACCCGACCCGGGGCGCGGGGGAGATCCGCTGGCTGGCGATCCGGTGCGGCGTGCAGCGGAGTGCGGCCGGCAGGCCCGAGCGCATCATCGGCGTCAATTGGGACATCACCGAGCGCAAGACCGCCGAGGCCATCCTGCGCGACAGCAACGCGGCCCTGGAGGCGCGGGTCGCCGAACGAACCCGCGCCCTGACCGACGCCGCCCGGGAGCTGACGGCGGAGATCCGCCGGCGGGAGGAAACCCAGGCGGCGCTGCTGCAGTCCCAGAAGCTGGAAGCGCTGGGCCAGCTGGTCAGCGGCGTCTCGCACGACTTCAACAACATCCTGGCCGTCATCCAGAGCAGCTACAGTCTGCTCAGGCGGCGGATCGACGTTCCGGAGCAGGTCAGGATCCTCGACCTGGGAGAGCAGGCGGTGGTCCGGGCCACCGGCCTGATCCATCACCTGCTGGCCTTCGCCCGGCGCGAGGAAACGCGGCCGGCCCTGGTGGACCTGACCGCCATCCTGCGCGAGAGCGAAGACATGATCTGCCACACAGCGGGCAGCGGGGTGCGCTGCGCCTTCGATCTCCAGGCGGATCTCTGGCCGGTGATCGTCGATCCCTCCCGCCTGAACGCGGTCCTGCTGAACCTCGCCGCCAACGCCCGCGACGCCATGCCGGACGGCGGCGAGCTGGAGATAACCGCCCGCAACCATCCCGCCGACCAGCGCACGGGCTCCCGCGAAGGGATCCTCATCTCCGTGAGGGACAGCGGCGTGGGCATGACGCCCGAAGTGGTCGCCCGGGCGTCGGAACCCTTCTTCACCACCAAGCCGCGCGGCCGGGGCACCGGCCTGGGACTCGCCTCCGCCCATGCCCTGACCGCGCAGTCCGGCGGCAAGCTGCGCATCCTCAGCGCCGTCGGGGCCGGGACCACGATCGAGCTGTACCTGCCCCGCGCCCAGATCTCGGCGCACGGGGACGAAGCGCTGCCGGACTCCGGATCGGCCCCGCCGGAAGGCGGTGCCACGATCCTGCTGGTCGACGACGACGACAGCCTCCGCGCGCTGACCGCGCACCTGCTGCGCGACCTCGGCTACGCGGTGATCGAGGCCCAGAGCGCCGAGACCGCGATCGCCCTGGCGCATCTCACGGACACGCTGGACCTCGTCGTGACCGACATCATGATGCCGGGGGACTCCGGCCCGGTGCTGGGAGCCCGGCTGCGGCTGGATCGGCCGAACCTTCCGGTCCTCTTCATCAGCGGCGACCGCCACGACACCGTGCCGGACGGCGAGCGGCTGCTCGGCAAGCCGTTCAGCAAGACGGAACTGGCCGAGGCCGTCCGGGAACGGCTGGGCCGCCTGCCGTCGGCAACGCCGGCCGGGTCCGCGGCGGCGCCGGACAAGCTCCGCAACCGGCTGAGGAATTTCCGCCTCCGCGATGCCTACGAACGCTGGAAGACGGCGCGCGGCGCGGACGGCCGCCTGCCGGACCCCGATCTCTTCCCGCCCGGCGACCCGCTCGTGGCCGACGACAGCTTCCTGGTCGAGGTGATCGGCAGCGGCCGTACCGGGGAGTTCCGCTTCCTGAGGATCGGCGACACCCTTGCCCGACGGCTGGGCCGGCCGCTGGTGGGGGAACTGGTCGACGACGGCGGCGACGAGCTGGGTTCCGCTGGCGCCTCGTACCGGCGCTGCGCGGAGTCGGAGTCGCCGTCCTACGAATACGCCCGCTACGCGCTCGCCGACGAGGCGCCGCTGCTGTTCGAGCGGCTGTTGCTGCCGCTTTCAAGGGAGGGGTCCGTGGTGACCCACATCCTGGGCGTCGCCTGTTTCACCGATCTCGCGAATTCCGACCTCCAACAGCGGAGAAGACCATGAACGACTCCTCCGGAGTCGACTTCGACATGCCCGATCTCGCCGGCGCCGTCGAACGGTTGCCGCCGTCCGAGGTCGATGCGCTGCCGTTCGGGGCGATCCGCCTCGACGCCAAGGACGAGGTTGCCTTCTACAATGCCGCGGAGGGCCGGCTTTCCGGCTACGGGACCCGTCCGGCGCTCGGCCGGCCGTTCTTCTCCGACATTGCGCCCTGCATGGACAACGAGGCTTTCCGCGGCCGGATCGAGCGTGCCAGGGCAGCCGGGAAGTTCGACCTGGAGTTCGGCTGGGTCGGCGATTTCGCCGACCGCTCGCGGGAGCTTCAGGTGCGCATCCAGCCCGCCTCGGATGGCGGCTGCTGGATATTCATCCGGCGCGACTGATCCGCCGTGAAACGGTTGCCCTACCGCCGGAACACCCCGACGAGTTCGACGTGGGACGACCAGAGGAACTGGTCGATCGGCGTGACCCGTTCCAGGCGATAGCCGCCGTCGACGAGCGTCCGGGCGTCGCGCGCGAACGTCGCGGGGTTGCAGGACACGCCGACCACCGTGGGGACGGCCGACCCGGCGAGCTGGACCGACTGGGCACGGGCGCCGGCGCGCGGCGGGTCGAAGATCACCGCATCGAAGCGGGAAAGTTCGTCGGCGCTCAGCGGGTCGGCGAAGAGGTCGCGGCGCTCCGCCGTCACGCCCGCCCGCCCCCGGCCGGCGGCACCCAGCGCCGCGTGCGCCGAGGCATCGCCCTCGACCGCGTGGACGGCGGTCTCCGGGACGGGTCGCGAGGCAATGGGGAAGCTGAAGGTGCCGAGCCCCGCGAACAGGTCGGCGACGCGGGCTGCGGCCCCGACCCCTGCCAGCACCGCCTCGACCAGCGCCGCTTCGCCGGCGGCACTCGCCTGCAGGAAGGCTCCGGGCTCCACCGGGACGGCGACCCCGCCGAACCGGGCATGGAGCGCGCGGCGGGCGGCGACCGGTTCCGCCGGGGCCGCGGCGGAACGGCGCCACGACAGCCGGCCGATGTCATGGGTCTCCGCGAAGGCGGCCATGCGTTCCCGCGCGTCCAGCCCGGGTTCCGGACAGCCGGTCAGAACCAGGTCGATGCCGCCGTCCAGCACCGCCACGGAAATATCGGCCGATTCGCCGTCCTGCAGGATGGCGCAGGCAAGGGCCTCCAGCGGAGCCAGCAGCTCCAGGATCGCCGGCTCGACCACCAGGCAACCGGTCACCGCCGAGATCCGGTGGCTCGACCTTTCGTTGAAGCCCAGGACGCATCGGCTTCCCCGCCTGGTTGCCGCGAACGTGGCGCGCCGGCGGCTCGCCGCGGGGGTCCGGACGGTCGGAGCGACCTCGGCGCCGGCAAGCCCGGCCCGGGCCAGCGCGGACGACACCTGGGCGCGCTTCCAGGCACCGTAGGCCTGATCCCCGACATGCTGGAGCGCGCAGCCGCCGCAGGTGCCGAAATGCCGGCAAGGCGGCGCCGCGCGGTCCGGTCCGGGTTCCGTCACCTCCAGCAGGGTAGCGGCGACGCCGTCGCCCCGCGGCTCGCCGAGCGCGGCGCGGACGCGGTCGCCGGCCACCGTCAGCGGCACATAGACCCGGCGTCCGTCATGCTCGGCGAGGCCGTCGCCCCGCGCGCCGATTTCCCGGATCTCGAGCAGGACGGGAGCGCCGGAGGCGGATGCGGCCCTCCTGCGGCGATGCCGCTGCTGCGGTCGGCGTGCCATGGCTCAGCCGGCCAGCTCGGTCAGGCGCGTGCGGACATCGGCCGGGATTTCGACCGAACGGCGCTCCGCCACGTCGATGATCACGCAGATCGCCTCGCTGGTCGCGATGCAGGTGTCGCCCCGGAACACGGCACCTGCCAGGGTCAGCGACGAACGGCCGAACCGGGTCACCCGCAGGCCGATCCGGATCCGGTCGGGATAGTGCAGCTCGGCCCGGAAATCGATGGTGAGCCGCGCGATCACGACCGAGCGCGGACCCGAGACAGGCGAATTGCCGGAATCATGGAACAACGCCACCCGGGCGCTCTCGAAATAGGTGCTGATGGCGGCGTTGTTGACGTGCCCGACGGGGTCCAGGTCCGCGAAGCGGACGGTCTCGTCGATCCAGTACCGGTAGGAGGCCGGGCTGGTCGTTTCCGGAGTTTCCGTATCTGCCATATCGTTCATCCCTGTCTGTCAAAGTCCAGGCCCGGATCCTCACATGCCGAGACCGCTTCCGCTCCGGCCATGCTCCCGGATGCAGCAAAGCGGGTTCTCGTTCGTTATCGCAAGGGGAAGGCCGGTGCTGCGGCGCGGGGCATATTTGCCACGCGCCTTTCGATCCGGAATGCTATAGCTCGCACATCGACCCATCACCAGACGCGACCATCATGCCCCAAGGGGACCCGAAATGACCGACCAGAACAACAGCCCTGCCGAAGCCATGTTCGACAAGGCGCTCGACATCGCCGAGAAGCACCTGGAGGCGGCGATGAAGGAAGGCGGGCCGCTGTCCTCCTATGTCGCCGTCGCCATGATCGAGGCCGCGGTCAACCAGGCCGTGGAGGAGACCAGCCACGCCGATGTGGTTGACATGCTGCGCGACCTGGCCAGCCAGATCGAGCAGGATGCCGAGGAAGAGGACTGACCGGCGCGGCGCGGCTCCCGCCATGTCCGGGACGGGGTGCGCCTGAAGCCCGGCGCCCCTAGTGCGTGACGCTTTCCCGGACCCAGCCGGCGACGATCTGGCTCGCTTCCAGAGTCGGAACCAGCGGACAATGCCAGAGATAGATGGTCAGGGCGGCTTCGAACGCGAAGCGGTCGGGCTGCCCTTTTCCACGAAGCTCCCGATAGGCCCGGACGACCGCCGGCATGCAGGCCGCCGCCTCTCCGCCGGATCCTGCGGGCGGAATACTTGTCATGTGCGCCTGGGAATCACTGCCTGAAAATCGCTGGAGTCGGTGTTACTTGTCGCCGCCGGGCTTGGAGGTCCGGTTCGCCGGGACACCGTAGAGCTCCAGCCGGTGGCCGATCAGCTCGTACCCGAGATCGCGGGCGATCCGCTCCTTCAGCCGCTCGATCTCCTCGTTGACGAACTCGATCACCTCGCCGGACTGGAGATCGATCAGGTGGTGGTGATGTTCCTCCCGGTTCTCCTCGAACCGTGACCGGCCGTCGCCGAAATCCAGCCGCTCGATGACGTTCGCCTCTTCGAACAGGCGCACGGTCCGATAGACGGTGGCGATGCTGATCTTGGGATCGATCTCGACGGCACGGCGGTACACCTGCTCGACATCGGGATGGTCGGTCGATTCGGAAAGCACCCGGGAGATCACCCGGCGCTGCTCCGTCATCTTCAGACCTTTCTGGACGCACAGTTCTTCCAGGCGCGTGGGCATGGGTTCCTCGATTTTCTGCGGACTAGCGCTCTAGACTAAACTGTTTCTAAAGTGGGTTCGCCTGTCCGTTCGACAAAATTTTTTCCGTCATCGGGCATACCAGGGTCCCGGGATCGAGATTGTGACACGGGTCCCCCCTTTTCCGCCACCGGCATCGGCGGTCCCGGGTCCGGTTTGCATGGTCGCCCCGATCTGCCTGAGCAGCCCCTTGATGAGCCGAAGACCGAGGCCGCGATCGGTATTGGCGCCGGACATGCCGACGCCGTCGTCCGAAACCTCGAGCACGGCCTCGTCGCCCCGGGCGCGCAGGCTGACCCGGATCGTCCCGGCCCCCTCCGGGAAAGCATGCTTGAACGCGTTCGCCACCAGCTCGTTGGCGATCAGCCCCAGGGGAATGGCGGTGTCGAGATGGCAGAACAAGGCGTCCCCGGCGACTTCCAGGTTGACCCCGGGAGGATTGCCGAAGGTGCGGGCCAGCGCGTCGCACAGCGCGCTCAGCTGGCGTCCGAAGTCGATCCGCGAGAACTCCTTCGAGGCATAGACCTGCTCATGGATCCTGCCCATGACGCCGATCCGCTGCCCGATGATCTCCATCCGGTCGCGGGCCTCCTGATCCTCGATCTGCATCGCCTCGAGCTGGATCAAGCTCCAAACCACCTGGAGGTTGTTCTTGACCCGATGATGCACCTCCTGCAGCAGCTCCTGGCTCTCGGCCAGCGAGGTGGCCAGCCGATGCTGGGCTTCCTTCAGGTCGGTAACGTCCAGGGCGACGCCGTCCCAGGCCGTCTCGTTGTCGCCGGTCAGCACGGGGCGCGCCATGACGCGGACCCACCGGACCGGGCCGGCGCCGGGTCCGATCCTGGCCTCCAGGTGCCGGGGTTCCAGCGGCGTCTTCTCGGGAGCCGGGGCTTGGCGGCCACCATCGGCCGGCCGGAAGATCTCCCGCCAGCCGTCGCGGTCCTCGGGATGGATCAGCATCTCCAGCTCGTCGGCCCCCGGCGGCGCTTCCGGCATCCCGCCGGCGAGGTTGTTCAGCCCGGCGCTCAGGTAGGGATAGCGTACCTTGCCGTCGGGATCGCGGACACGCCGGAAAATCACGCCGGGCAGGTTGGCCGCCACGTCGGCGAGCCGCCGTTCGGCCATCCGCTCGCCTTCCAGCGCCAGCAGCCTGCGCTCCATGGCATGCCGGCGGCTGGCATTGCCGACCAGCAGGGCGCCCAACCAGACGGTGGCGGCCAGCGCAAGCAGGCCGCCACCGGTCACGGCCATCAGGGACCGGCGCATGGGACCGGCCACCGTCTCTCCGGGGGCACCCACCACCACGGTCCAGCCGGTCAGCGGCGACGTGGCGAAAGCGGTATAGACCTCCTCGCCCTCCTTGTTGCGGGCGAAGAAGAAGCTTTTGTCGCCCCGGTCGATTCTCTGGCGCAGCGACTCGGTCACCGGCTTCCCGACGAACTCCTCCTGCCTGCGGGTCCGGGCGAGGATCACCCGGTCGGCGTCGAGGGCGGCACCGAACCAGCCCGCCGGCATCTTCGGACCGCCCAGCGCCGCGCTGAGCGCCCGGCTGCGCAACGCGGCCGATAGGGCATAGACGGCCGTGCCGTCCCGCAGCACCGGGACCACGATCGACACGAAGGGCTCGCCCCGCGAGTCATGCCTGACCTCGCTCACCATCGGCAATCTTGCCGTCAGGGCATCGAGAACCATGCCGGCCGGCGGGGGAGTGGTGGTCGCATCCGCGTTCCCGCCGTCGGCGGGCAGGGTGAGCAGCGGAGTCCCGTCGCCGGCGCGCAGCAGCCGCAGGGACAGCCAGTTCGCCCGGCTTTCCAGCAACCGTCGCGCCACCACCGCGAAATTGACGATGTCGTTGTCGTCGAGATGGATCGATGTCGCCAGCGACTCCAGCCCCGCGATGTTGGACACGAGTTCCCGTTCCAGCGCATCCTCGAGTGCCGCGGCGGCATGGTTGAGCATGTTCTCCACCGTCTCCTTCTGCTGACGGTCGAACAGCACGACCATGGCGCTGGAAAATGCCAGGAGCGGCAGCAGGACGGCCGTGGCGAGGACGACGACTTGGAGACGCTGCTTCATGGCGGGCTTGAACTCGAATCGGCCCGGGTCCGCCGGGGCGGGAGCGGCTGCGGACGACGTCTGCGGGGCCAAAAGGCAACTCTTATCCGGTTTGACCCAACGACGACAGTCGGTAGTTCGTCAGACCCCGGAACCCGGGGCCGCGACACGCCCGGGATGGCCCTACTCCCCCATCCACCAGGCATCGATCACCATGCCGTAGACCGGAGTGATCGCCGGCCTGCGGAGCCGGAACCAGTAGGCGACCCGGTCGTCCGGCAGGTGGTAGAGCGGAACGGCATAATGTCCCCAAGTCAGCGCCCGGTCCAGCGCGCGGACCCGGGCGACCAGGTCCGCCCGGTCCCGGGCCATGCCCAACCCGCGCGCCAGCGCGTCGATCGCCGGGCTGCGGATGCCGGCATAGTTCCGGCTGCCCTCCTGGCCGGCGGCGTCGCTGCCCCAATAATAGAGCTGCTCGTTGCCCGGCGACAGGGTGGAGGTCCAGCGGTTCAGCGTCATGTCGAAATCGAAGGACTCCAGCCGGGCCTGGTACTGGGCGCTGTCGACCGTGCGGACACGCGCCGAGACCCCGATGCGTCGCAGCGCCCTGGCGAATTCCAGCGCCACCTTCTCGTCCCCGGGCGACACCAGCAGGATCTCGAACTCCATCGCGACGCCTCCTGTGTCGACCAGGCGGCCATCCCGGACGGTCCAGCCGGCCTCCGCCAGCAGTTCCTGGCCCCGGCGCAGGTTGGCGCGCAATCCCGTCGGCCCGCTTCCGTCGGTCGCGGGCGGGACATGGGCCGGCCCGAACGCCTCGGCGGGCAGATGGCCGCGCAACGGTTCCATCACCGCCAGCTCCGCCGGGCCGGGCGGACCGGCCGCCGCCAGTTCGGAATTCGGATAGTAGCTGGCCGTGCGCCGGTAGGCGCCGTGGAACAGCGTCCGGTTGATCCACTCGAAGTCCAGCGCGAAGCCCAGTGCCTCCCGCACCTTCGGGTCCGCGAACCAGGGGCGTCGGGTATTGAAGATCAGGCCGCGCATCGGCTCCGGCCTGCCGTGGGGCAGCCGCTCCAGCGTGACCCGGCCGTCGCGCGCGGCCGGGAAGTCATAGCCGGTGGCCCATTTGGCCGGATCGGTCTCGCGCCGGAAATCGTAGGCTCCGGCCTTGAAAGCCTCCAGCGCCACGCCGTCGTCGCGGTAATAGTCGTAACGGATCTCGTCGAAATTGTACTGCCCCCGGTTGACGCCGAGGTCGCGGCCCCAGTAATCCGGCATCCGCTCGTAAGCGATCGTGCGGCCCGGCTCGAACCGGGCGACCCGGTACGGTCCGCTGCCCAGCGGCGGCTCCAGCGTGGTCCGGTCGAACTCGCGGCCCTTCCAGTAATGCTCCGGCAGGATCGGCATCAGGCCCATGATCAGCGCCATCTCCCGGTCCATGCCGCCGGCATCCCCGGGATTCCGGGCGAAGGTGAACCGCACGCTCCGCTCGCCGGTCCGGGCGGCGTGGGACACCCGCCCGTAGTAGCTGCGGTGATTCGGACGGCCGTGGTCGCGCAGCGTGCGCCACGAGAACAGCACGTCGGCCGGCGTGATCGGCACGCCGTCGTGCCAGCGCGCCGACGGGTTCAGGGTGAACTCGACCCACGAACGGTCGTCCGGCACCGTGATCGACTCGGCGATCAGCCCGTAGAGCGAGAACGGCTCGTCCCAGCTGCGCTGCATCAGGCTTTCCGTCACGTAGCCCAGCCCCAGCGCCGCGCGCCCGCGCACGATGAAGGGGTTGAGCGTGTCGAAGGTGCCCCCGGCGGCGTTGCGGAAGACGCCTCCCCGGGGCGCTGCGGGATCGGCGTAGTCGAAGTGATCGAAACCGGCGGGGTAGCGCGGCTCGCCGTGCATGGCGACGGCATGGGCCGGGCGCGGCTCGTCCGCGGCGGCGGGGCCGGCGGCAAGGAGGGCCGGGACGAGCAGGGCCGCCAGCAGGCGGCGGATCGGAATTCCGTACATGGATGGCGAGTGTCGGCATCCGGCCGCCTGCGCGCAAGCCGGATCGAACGGGCGGGCTCCCCCGAAGGGAGGCCACCAACGAAGCAGCACTCAAGGGGTGCGACCAATAGGAGCCGTGACGATGCGCCTATTTGCAAGTATGGCCGGTTTATGGTCTCTACGCTAAACTCCGGCACGCGCCAGAGGCCCGGTGCCAGAAGCCTGGCGGAAGAGCCGGCGCGGTCGGGGCCGCGCCGAACCGGCGCAACCGATCGGAACCGAGGGAAAAGTTCATGGATATCTCGAAGATCCCAGTGGGCAACGACGCACCGTGGGACGTCAACGTCATCATCGAAATCCCGATGGGCGGCGAGCCGATCAAGTATGAGGTCGACAAGGAAAGCGGCGCGCTGTTCGTGGACCGTTTCCTGCACACCGCGATGTATTATCCGTGCAACTACGGTTTCATTCCGCACACCCTGTCCGACGACGGCGATCCGTGCGACATGCTGGTGGTCGGCCGCCGGCCGATCCAGCCGGGCGCCGTCCTGCGGTCGCGGCCGATCGGCGTGCTGATCATGGAGGACGAGGCCGGCCAGGACGAGAAGGTCCTCGCGGTTCCGGTCAACAAGCTGCACCCGTTCTACAGCGACGTGAAGTCCTACAAGGACCTGCCCGAGATCCTGCTCGACCAGATCGCCCACTTCTTCCAGCACTACAAGGACCTGGAGAAGGGCAAGTGGGTCAAGATCAAGCGCTGGGGCGACGCCGAGGAGGCCGCCAAGATCATCCAGCACTCGATCGACAAGTACAACGCCGAAGGGTGACCGGATCCCGGGCGACCGGCCGGGTGAGCGTCCTGCGGGGCGACATCACCCTCTGCCGGGTGGACGCGATCGTCAATGCCGCCAACGGCGCGCTCAAGCGCGGCGGCGGCGTCGACGGCGCGATCCACCGTGCGGCCGGCCCCGACCTCCAGCGCGAGCTGGACGGCATCGGCGGCTGCCCCACCGGCGAGTGCCGGATCAGCGGCGCCTACGGTCTTCCCGCATCCAGGCTGATCCACTGCGTCGGGCCGGTCTGGCGCGGCGGCTCCGCCGGGGAGGACGAGGCGCTGGCCGGCTGCTACCGTTCGGCCCTGCTGCTGGCGGACCGCCACGGCCTCGCGACCATCGCCTTTCCGGCCATCAGCACCGGCATCTACGGGTTTCCCCCCGACCGCGCGGCGCGCATCGCGGTCGATACCGTGCTGGACACGCTGTCCGGCCTGCCCGGCATCGCCGAAGTCCGGTTCGTCTGCTTCGACGAGGCCACCGCCGGCCTCTACCGGGAGCTGCTTGGGGCGTAATACCGCACCCGCATCCGGGAAGCTTGAATTGTCGGGATGATCCCGCACGGGTATGGTGCCGCCCATCAAAGAGACCTCCGTCCCGCCGGCCGGTTGTCGGCACCGGGGCCGGATGGCTTGATCACGATCCGGGACCGGCCATGACCGTTCGCAATCTCGACTCCCTGCTGAAGCCCACGTCGATCGCCCTGGTCGGTGCCAGCCGCCAGCCGAAATCCATCGGCGCCGTGGTGGCCCGGAACCTGTTCAACGCCGGTTTCGACGGGCCGGTGATGCCGGTCAACCCGCACGAGCGGTCGATCGAGGGCGTTCTGTGCTATCCCACGGTCGAGTCGCTGCCGATCACGCCGGACCTCGCGGTGATCTGCACGCCGCCCGACACGGTCCCCGACCTGGTCCGCCGGCTGGGCGAGCGCGGCACCAAGGCGGCGATCATCATCACCGCCGGCTTCGGCGAGCTGGGGCCGGAGGGCAAGGCCCTCCAGCAGCGCGTCCTGGACGCGGCGCGGCCCCACCTGATGCGGATCGCCGGGCCGAACTGCCTGGGCGTCATGGTGCCCGGGCGCGGCATCAACGCCAGCTTCGCCCATGTGAATCCCATCAGGGGCGACATCGCGCTGATCGCCCAGTCCGGCGCCGTCGTGACCTCGATCGCGGACTGGGCGACCAGCCGCAACGTCGGCTTCAGCCACCTGATCTCGCTGGGCGGCATGGCCGACGTGGATTTCGGCGACCTGCTCGACTACATGGCGGCCGACCACAACACCCGCGCCATCTGCCTCTATGTCGAGGCGATCACCCACGCCCGCAAGTTCATGTCGGCGGCCCGAGCCGCGGCGCGCCAGAAGCCGGTCATCGTGATCCGCTCGGGCCGGACCGACGAGGCGGCGAAGGCCGCCAGCTCCCATACCGGCGCGCTGGCCGGCCATGACGACGTCTACGACGCGGCCTTCCGGCGCGCCGGCATGCTGCGGGTGGTCGAGCTGGACGAGCTGTTCGACGCCGTCGAGACGCTGGCCATGGGCGTGCAGATCACCGGCGACCGGCTGGCGATCGTGACCAACGGCGGCGGCATCGGCGTGATGGCGACCGATACCCTGATCGAGGAGGGCGGCTGCCTCGCCGGGATCGACGAGGCGGTCATGGCGAAGCTCGACGCCGTCCTGCCGCCGACCTGGAGCCGCGGCAACCCGATCGACATCATCGGCGACGCCTCCGGCAAGCGCTATGCCGACACGCTCTCGGCCCTGGTCGGCGACCGCAACCATGACGCCGTCCTGGTGATCAACTGCCCGGTCGCGGTCGCCGACGGGGCCGAATCGGCGCGCGCCGTGATCGAGTCCCTGAAGGGCCGCAAGCATCCGGTCCTGACCAGCTGGCTGGGCGACTCCTCCGCGCAGGAGGCCCGGCACCTGTTCGCCTCCAGCCGGATCCCGACCTACGAGACGCCGAGCAAGGCGGTCCGCGCCTTCATGCACCTGGTCCGCTACCGCAAGAACCAGGAACTGCTGATGGAGACGCCGGCCAGCACGCCCGAGCAGTTCCAGGTCGACGAGAAGGCGGCGCGCGCCGTGATCGACGCGGCGATCGCGGACGGCAGGGGCTGGCTCAGCGAGTTCGAGGCCAAGCACGTGCTGGAGGCCTACGGCATCCCGGTGGTCGAGACGCTGAAGGCCGGCACCCCGGACGAGGCGGCGGAAGCCGCGCGCCGCATCGGCAAGCCGGTGGCGCTCAAGATCCTGTCCGTGGACATCATCCACAAGTCCGACATCGGCGGCGTCCAGCTCCACATCAAGACGCCGGAGGAGGTCCGCGCCAAGGCCGTCGCCATGCTGGAGCGGGTCCGGGCGCTGCGGCCCGACGCCGTCATCGAGGGCTTCACCGTCCAGGCCATGGCGAGCAAGCCCGGCGCCCACGAGCTGATCGTGGGCGTCGCCGACGACCCGCTGTTCGGGCCGGTACTGCTGTTCGGCCAGGGCGGCACCTCGGTCGAGGTGGTCCAGGACAAGGCGCTGGGACTGCCGCCGCTCAACACCAACCTGGCGCGCGAGATGATGTCGCGCACCCGGGTCTGGAAGCTGCTCCAGGGCTACCGCGACCGTCCGCCCGCCGCGAACGACCAGGTGGCGCTGACCCTGATCAAGGTCAGCCAGCTGGTCACCGACATCGCCGAGATCGTCGAGCTGGACATCAACCCGCTGCTGGCCGACGACACCGGCGTGCTGGCGCTCGACGCCCGCATCAAGGTGGCAGTGCCGGCCCTCGTCCCGGGATCCCGGCGGCTCGCGATCCGGCCCTACCCCAAGAAGCTGGAGAAGCGGGTCAAGCTCAACGACGGGCGGGAGTTCCTGCTGCGCCCGATCCGGCCCGAGGACGAGCCGATCATCCACCGGATGTTCGAGCGCATGACCCCCGAGGACATCCGCCTGCGCTTCTTCGCGCCGATGAAGCGCCTGTCGCACCAGATGGCCGCCAAGCTGACCCAGATCGACTACGACCGGGAGATGGCCCTGGTCGCCGTGGCTCAGATGGCAGACGGCCAGGACGAGCTCTACGGCATCGTCCGCATCGCCGCCGACCCGGACAACCAGAAGGCGGAATACGCCGTGATGGTCCGCAGCGACATGAAGGGCAAGGGGCTGGGCTATGTCCTGATGACCCAGATCATCGAGTATGCCCGCTCCCGCGGCATCGGCGAGGTGTTCGGCGAAGTCCTGCGCGAGAACACCACCATGCTGGCGATGTGCCACGAGCTGGGCTTCACCCGGCGGGAGAACCGCGACGAGCCGGGGGTGGTGGAGGTCCGCATTTCCCTGGCCGAGCCCGCCGGCAAGACCTGACCGGCCGCTCCCGCGGGGAACCTCCCTCGGCCCTCCGCGTTGGAGAGCCGACGCGGAGGTAACTTGACCGACCAAACGGATACGGACCACGAGGCGGGCCAGCGCCGCCTGCTCCGGCGCAACAGGAGGCTGGCCACCGGGCTCCTGCTGTTCGCGGCCAGCCTGTTCGTGGCCTTGCGCTTCGTGCCGGAGCCGGGATTCTGGACCCTGCTGCTGCGCGCCGCGTCGGAGGCGGCGATCGTCGGGGCGCTGGCGGACTGGTTCGCGGTGACCGCGCTGTTCCGCCGGCCCCTGGGCCTGCCGATCCCGCACACCGCGATCATCCCGTCCAACAAGGACCGCATCGGCGACGGGCTCGGCAGCTTCGTCGAGCGCAATTTCCTGGAGCCGTCGCTGGTGGTGGCGAAACTCCGCTCGGTCGATCCAGCGGCGCGGCTGGTGCGCTGGCTGAACGCGCCCGGCACGGCGGAGGCCCTGGCAGCCCGGCTGGTCGCGACGATGCCCGGCGTGATCCGGTCGATCGAGGACCGCGAGCTGCGCGACTTCTTCGGCCGGGCGCTGGGCGAGCAGCTGCGCGGGACCGAGGTGGCGCCGGTCATCGGCAAGGTCCTGGGCGTGCTGGTCGCCAGCGGCCAGCACCAGCCCCTGCTGGAACGCGCGGTGGCCTGGGCGCTCGACCTGGTGGACCGCAACCAGGGCCGCCTGGAGGCGATGGTCGGCCAGCGCAGCGGCTGGTGGATCCCCAAGGCGATCGACCGGCGGGTCGCCCGTTCCCTGAGCAGCGGAGCGCACGACTACCTGAAGGAACTGCTCGATCCGGCCTCGCCGATGCGCATCCGGATGGAGTTGGCGATCGAGGACCTGGCCCGGGACCTCCAGGACGACGCCGACACCCGCGCCCAGGTCGAGGCGGCCAAGGCCCGGCTGCTCGACCAGCCGGAGATCCAGGCCTGGCTGGGCGGGTTGTGGGACGAGGTGCGCCGGATCACCCTGCACGACCTGGAACGGCCCGACGGCCGGACGCGCGAGGCGCTGGTCACCGGCCTGAGGTCGCTGGGATCCGCGCTGGAGGCGGATCCGGCGATGCGGGCCCGCCTCAACGCCTCGATCGAGCGGCTGGCGCTGGACCTGATCGCCCCCTGGCGGCGCGGCATCGGCCGCTTCATCGCCGAGGTCGTCCATGGCTGGGACGCCCGGACGGTGTCGGACAGGATCGAGACGGCGGTGGGCAGCGACCTGCAATATGTCCGCATCTCCGGCACCATCGTCGCGGCCCTGGTCGGCTCCACCCTGTTCCTGGCAACCCGGCTGATCGAGTGACGCCGGGTCAGCGCCGGCCCAGCGACTCCAGCAGGGCGGAAGCCGACGGCTCCCCCAGGTCGGCGGCGCGCCGGTACCATGCGGCCGCACTTTCCGGATCGCCCGCGACGCCGCGGACGCCGAGGGAATGGAGATAGGCCGGGTCCAGGGTCCGGCCGGCGGCCAGCGCGCCCCGGGCGCTGCCCTGGGATGCCGCCGTCTCGAACAGCAGCCGGGCCGAGGCGACGTCGCCCAGCGCCATCAGCCGGTCGCCCCGATCCATCAGCGACTTTTCGACCGAGGCCGTGATCCGCGGTGGCGGCGGCGGTTCCGGCGGCGGGGCCGGGGGTGGCTCGACGGCGATGACGGTGGCGGGTGCCTGCTCCGGGACAGGCTCCGGCTGCGGCGGTTCCGCGAGGGCCGGCTGCAGTTCGGGCGGCAAGGGAGCAGGCTCCTCTGGCGGTGCCGGCAGCTCGACCGTCGGCTCCTCGAACGCGGGCAGCTCGACTACCGGCTCTTCGGGTATCGGCAGTTCGATCACCGGTTCCTGGAGCGCCGGCTGCTCGGCGGGCGGTGGCTCGGCAGGCATCGGCTCGGGTTCGGGCGCCGCGTCGCTGGCCGTGGGGAGCGCCCCCGGCGACGGCTGCTCGTCTTCGAGCTCGGCCACCATGACCGCCGGCTCGGCCGCCCGGATGCCGACGCCCGGTTCCGGAACGACCGAGCTGACGACGACGGCGTGCGGATTGTCGGAAACATGCACGGTCGGCACGTCGTATTGCGGTTCGGGCGCGATGAACGCGGTCGCGGCGACCGCCAGGACGATGCCGGTGGCCCAGGGCAGCGTCCGGCCGCGGGGCGGTTCCGGCTGAGCGGGGTTCCTCATGGAGGGCGGCGCCCAGGCCGGCGGATCGGGAAGGGTGTCGCGATCCTCCGGAGCGCGGGCCCTGGATGCCGCCGCAGGCCGCGTCCGCAGGTCCTCGAAGACGTCCTGCATCGAGCGCCGGGCGCCGGCTGGGCAGCGCGACGGATCTCCCCGCGGCATGGGCGGCACCAGGTCGAGCGGCTGGAACATCGGGAAGTCCGAAACCGTCCCGGCCGCGGGCACGGCCCGGCTGGCACGGGCCAGCATGATCGCATCGGCGGTCAGGCGTTCGATCTCGCCCGGTATGCCGCCGCTCCGGGCGACGATCCGCCGCACCGTGTCGGGATCGATACCGGCCGCGCCGCCGCAGTCCGCGAGCAGGGCGGCGACGTAATCCTCGGCCGCCCTGTCGTCGAGCGGATCCAGATGCACCCGGGCCGTGATCGCGCCTCGCACCGGTCTGGAAGCTGAACGGACCAGGATCTCCATCGGGCCGGTGCGCCCGGCCAGGAGCAGGGCGAGCGAACCGCTGCGGGTCAGCAATGCGATCCTCTCCAACGCGGCCCCGTCCAGGGTATCCGCTCCGTCGACCACCAGCAGCGCCGGAGGCACGGAAGCGGGGGTTCCCTCCAGCGGCGATGCCTTCCGGAAAGACCCGCCGGCCAGCCTCGCCGCTTCCCGAATGGCCGTGCCGGCATCGGGCACGACGGCGCACAAGGTGCCCCGGGCCGTCTGCCAGGCCGCCAGTTCGCGGACCAGCCGGGTCTTGCCGACCTCCGGCGAACCGGTGAGCAGCACCAGAGGGTTGGGAAGCATCAGGGCGGCGCGGATGCGGTCCAGGGCCTCGCCCCTGCCACCGCCTGGCCAGAACGGGCGCACCCCTACGGAAATGCTTTTATCGTTCATTGAGACGAAACACGAAGACACCGGGTGTTGCCCCTTTGCAGGGGTTCTGGGACGTTATCAGGTCCGCCGAGCCTAGCAGAGGAAGCGGCGGTTGTGGTCCGCGCAGCAGTCCATGGACCACTGGTATACCACTTTAGATTTCAACGTTCCTGGAATGTGCCTCGACCAATGGTGTTCCTGATCGGAAAACTTCACTGGGAGGAGAATGGCGCGAGTGACGGGACTTGAACCCGCGGCCTCCGGCGTGACAGGCCGGCGCTCTAACCAACTGAGCTACACCCGCGTCGTGGGGAGGCGTATCTACGATCCCGCGGAGGCGTTGTCCAGAGCCGATTTCCATTTTTTTCGCGAAGCGTGCATTTTTCGCCGGCGGCGACCGCTTGACAGTTCAATGACAAAGGCACATCATAAAGGTGTAGCAAGAACGAGGAGGTCGTCAGATCAGGATAAGCTTCTCCGCGGCTGGTTCTCCGGCCAAAATCCAGAAGAAAGGCCAATGGCCGATTGATTGGAGGGTGAGTAAAATCCATGAGTCCGCCGGCGATTACATGAATTTGCCGTTAAATCGGCACTTCACATGCTACCAAGTTTGATCCGGTATTGCACCGGTCTGCGGTAACTTCTTAACCGCTTCCGAACCCCCGCTGCTCGAGAGCATGCGGGGGTTCCTGCTTTCGCAGGCCGGAGTTACGGCCCCGTTCAGCGATCCGGGCCTGCCGGCTGGCTGCCGCGCAGTTCGCCGCTGCCGGCTTCCGAACTGCGTCCACCCGATTTCTCCACCCGCAACTCCTCCGGCCCGGGCGCCAGGGACCGGAACTCCGAAGCATCCTCTCCCGGCTTCTTGACGTTCAGCCGGTCGTCCGCGATCTCCAGCACGCCTTCGGCCCCCGCCACTTCGTCGGCGCGGCTCCAGCCTGGCTCGAGATAGGCGGTTCCCAGGCTCTCCAGCCCGCCGGGCCGATGCCGGTCGATCACGGCGAGCGCGCGGTCATGGCCCGAGGCGGCGGTCTCGACCACCACGATGGAGCCGCCCCGGCGGAGTCCCTCCACGGCGCGCTGGGCGACCTCCAGGGTGATGCCGCGGTCATGCAGAACCTGGATCAGTTCCCGGCCGCGGATCCGCTCGGCGAGGGGACCGATCACCACCAGGGGACCGAGACCCGAGACATTGACGTCGTGCTTTCCGGGACGGTCCGTCGGGAGGTCCCCGGCGGTCGCCGTCCCGTGCCGCCCGGCGGCATGGGGCGACAGGACGTTGACCGCGCCGTCGCCGAACCCTTCGGCGCCCAGTTCGTCCATCACGCGCAGGGCGGTATCGAATCGGGTGTAGAGAGCGACCAGGTGCGCCTCTTCCATGGCATCGGCTCCTTCCAGTCAGGACTGTTGGTCAATCCTGGATCAACCGCCCCCGGCAAAGACGGTTCCGGCGGAGGCGCCGGGGCGGATTTCCGTCAATCTTGTGACAACAGGCCGCACGGTCCGGCGCATGGTTTGGACAGCCGCGCGCGACCGCATCGTGTAGCTTTCGCACAAGCCCACATGCGCGCCCTGTCAAGTAACGGAGATCCTGGAATGGACGTCTATCTGAAGCCCCTGGCCGCCGGCGTTCTCGCCCTGGTCGGCCTGCTGGTCATCATCGCCCTGTTCGTCACCCACCCGACCTGGCTGGTACCGACCATGGTGGCCGCCGCCGCGGCGAACATGGTGATCCTGCTGATCGCTGCGCAGTAACGGTAAATTTCCTTTCCCGCCCGCCGGCGGCATCGCGCGGCGGTTCGGGTCCTCCTGCCGACCCGGCTTGGCGGCCGGAAGGGCGGGAGGGCCTGAACCGCCGCGGCGCGTCCCTTCAGGTTCCGACCGCCTGGAGCATGCGGCCGCCCGAGCTGTCGGAATTCCGGCAGTGGACCATCGTGAACATGCCGAACGGCGGCAGCTTGGCGATCGTCACGATCTCGATCCCGGCGTTCGACAGCAGCGGCGACATGGGCATGTCGGCATGCCAGCCCAGCAGTTCGGCGAAGTTGGCGATCATCCGCTCGAACTTCAGCCGCAGGCCGGCCTTCTCCGCCGAGAAGTGGTTGACGATGTAGATGTCGCCGCCCGGCTTGCAGACCCGCTTCAGCTCGTCCATGACGGCCTGGGGATCCTCCACCACGGTCATCACATACATCGCGACGACCACGTCGAAGCTGTGGTCCTCGAACGTCATCTTCTGGGCGTCCATCTCGACCAGGCTCTCGACGTTCCGGATCCCCTTCTTGGCGACCCGCTCGCGCGCGATGTTCAGCATCTCCTCCGACGCGTCGATGCCGACGATCGTGTGGTCGGAATTGTAGTCCGGCAGGGACAGGCCGGTGCCGACCCCGACCTCGAGGATGCGGAGCTTCTTGCGCGCATTGATCCGGTCGAGCGTCTGCTGGCGCCCCGCCTCGAAGCTCTTGCCAAAGACGAGATCGTAGACGCCGGCATAACGGCGGTAGGCAGCGCGTACGGTATCTATGTGCATGTTCTTGTTCTGTCGTTGAGAAACCAGACGGGTTTTTCCGGCTCATCCTCCCGCAGGCGGAAATGTGCGAGCCGCAGATGTAACATCGGTCAGCACGCACCTTTCCGCAATGGCAAAAAAAGAAGAGATGAGGCTGTGATTATATTGAACGACCAGTGAAAAATGACCCTCACCATCTTTGATATACAGTTGAGCGTGGGGAATCAGCCTTGCGTACACTTCGGCCGCTGCCACGGGTACCTGATTGTCCATGTCGCCGTGCCAGATCACCGTCGGCACCGCGATGTCTCCGACGTGGAAATTCCACGGCTGGGCGAAGTTGCGCGCATCGTCGAGGGCTCCCTGCGGACCGTTCCGCAGCGCCTCCCGGAAGCTGTCCAGCACATGGATGCCGGCCCGGCCGGCCAGGACGCGGCAGTCCGCCTCCGGCAGGCGGCCGAACCGCAGCAGCGTCCGCAGCAGCGAGGCCGACCGCAGGCCGAGGACGAGGCGTCGGCCCAGGCCCACGGCCAGCGTCGCGGAACCGGGGAGCCGGTCCAGCATCATCAGCCGAGCCGCGGCGCCTCCGGCTTCCCACCCCATGTTCGGCGGCGCTATGCCGCAGATCAGCGCCAGCCCGGTGACGCGGTCCGCGAGCAGCGCCGCGCAGGCGGCGGCATAGGGCGCCCCGCCCGAGACGCCAGCCACCGCGAAACGGCCGATCCCCAGCGCGTCGGCCGCCGCCGCCACGTCGGCCGGCCAATCCACCAGCCTGCGTCCCGGCTTGGGATCGGACAGGCCGTAGCCCGGACGGTCCAGCGCGACCAGCCGGATAGCCGAAATCTCGACCATGCCCGGTTCCAGCCGGCAGCTGGGAAAACCGTGGCAGTAGATGACGGGCGGTCCGTCGGGGTCGCCGTACTCGGCGTAGCCCAGGCGCCGGCCGTCCGGCAGAAGGATGGTATCCCGCTTGATGTGGTCTTGCTGCAATCCAGGGCCCCGGAACTCGGATGTGGAGGGTCTCTCACCATCCGTCGAGAACAGGCGGTGGTCCAGGAATTGCGCCGGGGCGGTCGAAAATCGAGGCTAGAACTCGATACCGAACAGGGCGCAGGCGCCGGCCGCGACCAGCACCCACAGAGCGGACATCAGGACGATCCAGAGGGCGAGGCTCAGCCGTGCGGACAGGGGGCGGGCAGCGTCGGCGGACGCCTGCGCGGGTGCGGTCCTGTCCAGCATCTTCGTAACCAAACCCATCCCAGAGCCCTCGCCTGAAGTTCAGGCATATTTTATGCAATTTTATGTATTCCGTTACGAAGATTAAGGGGATACCTCCTTCGGCATCGGGTGGAACGGCAGAGGGGACGGTCCGGCCCCGGACGTCGGACCGCCCCTCCGACACCGGCCGCGCCGTCAGTCGGCGCCGCCGGGTTCGCCGGTGAAGGCGATGATCATGTCCTCGTCGCGGGCGATGAACTGGCAGGCCAGCCGGAACGGCGGAGCGACGTGGTTGACCTCGGCGTCCTCGATCTGGGCGGCGGTGATGCGGCCGAGCGACTGGAGGGTCGCCTTCTCCTTGTCGGTCAGGTCGATCGCCATCTTCGGCTTGCCGGCCAGGTACTTCACTTCGATCAGGCAAGATCCGCAGTCGCCCTCGCGGCAATCATGCGGAATCCTGACATCGTTCTTCTCCGCCAAGGACAGAACGGTCTTTGTATCGCCGGCGGTCGCATAGACCGTGACGTCGCGATGCAACGTCGGCGACGAGAACGTGATGATTGCCATGTTCAATCTCCAGCATGACTTTGTAAAGCGTCTCTGCCTGTCCCTTTTTATTTTGAAATCACGTTAGACCCGGCATTCGGGGGCACAAGCGGCGAATTGACGCTGTGCGTCATGGCGCCTCCCGACCGGGGTAGGACCATTGGATGGGATGGGTACCGGGGCGCCGGACTCCAAATCCGGGATCATGCCTGTCGCACCGTCCCCACCTCTTGCCGCACCGGCCATGCTCCGCGCCCTGCCCCAGGTCCAGAAGCTGCTGGAGAGTGCCGAGGCCGCCGCCCTCCTGGCGGAGTTCCCGCGCGCGCTGGTGACCGAGGCGGTCCGCGGCGCGCTCGACGCGCTGCGCCGCGCCGTGCTGGACGGGGCCGCGTGCTTCGAGAATTTTCCCGCGGACAGCTTCTTCGACTCGGTCCGGTCGGCGCTGGAACCGCTGCGCCATGACCGGATGCGCCGGGTGATCAACGGCACCGGCATCGTGATCCACACCAACCTGGGCCGCGCTCCCCTGGCGGAACCGGCGGTGACGGCGATCGCCGATGTCGCCGCCGGCTACACGAACCTGGAATTCGACCTGGAGAGCGGCGCCCGCGGATCGCGCTACGCCGCCGTCACCGGCCTGCTGTGCCGGCTTACCGGGGCGGAGGCGGCCCTGGTGGTCAACAACAATGCCGCCGCCGTACTGCTGGCGCTGAGCGTCGTGGCCGGGGGCGGCGAGGCCCTGGTCTCCCGCTCCGAGCTGGTGGAGATCGGCGGCTCCTTCCGGGTGCCCGACGTGATCCGCCAGGGCGGCGCCCGGCTGGTCGAGGTCGGAACCACCAACAAGACGCGGACGTCCGACTACGAGGCGGCGATCACGCCGGAGACCCGGGTGATCCTGAAGGTCCACCAGAGCAATTACCGCATCGTCGGCTTCACCAGCGCACCCGACCTTGCCGAGCTGGCGGAACTGGGCCGGCGGCGCGGGCTGGTGGTTATGGAGGATCTGGGAAGCGGCACCCTGCTCGACCTGCGCGACATCGGCCTGCCCCACGAACCGACCGTGGGGGAAAGCATCGCATCGGGCATCGATCTGGTGATGTTCAGCGCGGACAAGTTGCTAGGGGGTCCGCAAGCTGGCATCATAGTAGGCCGTCGCGACCTGATTGTCCAGTTAAAGAAGCATCCGCTGCTGCGGGCGGTCCGGATCGACAAGCTGTCGCTGGCGGCGCTGGAAGCCACGCTGAAGCTGTACCTGGACCCTGCCCGAGTGGTGGCTGCCGTGCCGGTGCTCGCCATGCTGGCGGCGCCGCTGCCCCTGCTGGAGGAGCGGGCCGGCCGGCTGGCGGAACTGCTGGCCGGCATCGACGGGCTGGAGGTCGCGGGCGCCGAAGGCAAGAGCTATTCGGGCGGCGGCTCCCTTCCGGAGACGGCGCTGCCGACCCGGCTGGTGACGCTTCGGGCGGCGGGGGTGGGCACGGCGGAGCTGGCGCGGCGGCTCAGGCTGCACCGGCCGGCGGTGGTCGGCAGGATCGCCGCGGACCGGTTCGTCCTGGACGTGAGGACGCTGGCCGACGCGGACCTGCCGGTGATCGCGACGGCAATCCGGGAGGCAATCCGGGAGGCGGTCCGGGGAGTCCCGGCCCCATGAGGAGCGCGCTGGTCGGCGTGATCGGCCATGTGGACCACGGCAAGACGGCCCTGGTCAGGGCGCTGACCGGGATCGACACGGACCGGCTGGAGGAGGAGAAGCGGCGCGGCATCTCAATCGCGCTGGGCTTCGCCCATCTGGCGGTGCCGGGCGGGGAGATCGACCTGATCGACATGCCCGGCCACGAACGCTTCGTCCGCACCATGATCTCAGGCGCCACCGGCATCGACGCGGTCCTGCTGGTGGTCGCGGCGAACGAAGGGATCAAGCCGCAGACCGTCGAGCACGTGGAAATCGCCGGCCTGATCGGCGTGAAGCGGGGCATCGTCGCGGTCGCCAAGTGCGACCTGGTGGATGCCGCAGGGGCCGAGGCCGCCGGACGGGCCGCCTGCGAGCTGGCGCGGGCCGCAGGCATCGCGGAGGTCACGGCGGTCCCGACCTCCGCCGTGACGGGAGCGGGCCTGGACCGGCTGCGCGAGGTGCTGGCAACCTTGCCCCGCGGCTCCGGGACCGGGGTGGATGCGGGGGTCTTCTATCTGCCGGCCGACCGGGTCTTCGCGGTGGCCGGCTTCGGGACGGTCGCGACGGGCACGCTGCGGCGCGGCGCGCTGCGGGTCGGCGACGCGGTGGAGATCCAGCCGGGCGGGCGGAGCGCGCGGGTCCGCAGCCTCCAGATCCATGGCCGGGCGGTCGACACCGCCGGGGCCGGTCGGCGCACCGCCGTCAACCTGCGCGGGGTCGAACGCTCCGATCTGGCCCGGGGGGCGGCCTTGGCGACGCCTGGCCTGCTGGTCCCCTCCGCCTGGCTCGACGTGGATCTGCGGCTGCTGCCCTCCGCCGGCCGGGATCTCGGGAGCGGGTCGGCGGTCCGCCTGCTGGTCGGCACCACGGAGACCTCGGCACGGATCCGGCTGCTGGACCGGGACCGGCTGGAGCCGGGGGACCGCGCCCCGGTCCAGCTCCAGGCCGGCGAGCCGGTCGCGGTGCCGGCCGGCGAACCCTTCATCATCCGCACGCCCTCGCCGCCGGCCACGATCGGCGGCGGGCGGATCCTCGACCCGGCGTCCCGAAGGCGCCGGCGCCATGACGCCGCCGCGCTGGAGTTCCTCAGCGTGCTGGCGACCGGGGCGCCGGCCGCCGTGGTCGCGGCCCGGCTTCGGGCCGCCGGCGCCGAGGGGTGTACGGTCGCGGAGCTGTGCCGGCTGCTGGCGGTTTCACGTGAAATGCTGCGCGGCATCCTGCCCGGCGCGGGGGCCGAGCTTCTGGGCGAGGATGCCGTGCTCCTGGCGGAGGTGCTGCGCGACCAGGAATGCCGCCTGCTGGCGCTGGTCGAGGAGCATCACCGCCGCCACCCGACCGAGCCGGGCCTGCCCCGGGAGCGGCTGGACCGCACTGCCGCCGTCCTGGCCACCGGTTTGGTCCGCCAAGGCGTCCTGGCCAATGACGGGGGACGGCTGCGCCACCGGGATTTCAATCCGGCGGCCCTGATGTCCGATCGGGACCGGAGCGTCATCGAGGATGTCGAGACGCCCTTCCGCGAGGGCGGGCTGACGCCGCCGGACCTCGCCGCCGTGGTCGGTTCGGACAAGGCCCGGTTCCAGGCGGTGCGCTATCTGGTCCGCACCGGGACGCTGGTCCGGACCACCGACCGGGTGCAGAAGCGCGATATCCTGTTCCACCGGGACGCGGTCGCCAAGGCGAAGCGGATCATGGCGATCCACCTCGCCGACCGGGCCGGCGGCTTCCTGGTCGCCGACCTGGGCCGGCTGCTCGGCATCTCGCGGAAGTTCAGCATCCCGCTGCTGGAACACCTGGACGCCGACGGCTTCACGCGGCGCCAGGACGACCGCCGCGTGATCGCCCGGGCGGAGGAACGGACGCCCTGAGCGCGTAACCGGGGTCGGTGGGCCGGGGAACCGGGGTCAGACCACCATTTCCCATCGGCGTCGTGCCATGGTAGCGTTCCGGGAAAATGGTGGTCTGACCCCGGTTCCCCTCGTCGGCGCCAAATCCAGTCAGAACCGGCACCGGGTTTCCGGCCGGTCGTCGCCCAGGCTGTCCAGCTCCGTCACCTGGTGCAGGAAGCCTTCCTGGGGGGAGACGGAGACCAGCATGCGCGGGTTGACCAGCAGGATCGGCTGGCGCATCTGGCCGTCCCAGGGGCGGAAGCTGAGCGGCTGGCCCTTGAAGCCGCCCAGCGCGAAGTCGGGGCTGCGGATGAAGCCCTCGATCGTCTTGGGATCGGCCGAGTTGGTCCGGGTCGCGGCCTCGCCGATGGTGCGGACCGCCAGCCAGGCTGTGTGGTCGCGCTCGGTCATGCTGCGGCCGGCCTGACGCTCGAACCGGCGCTGGAGCTGGGTGGCACCCCAGTTCTCGGTCACCCTGGACCAGGCGGTGGGCACCAAACCCTGGGTCCCGCCGACCGGGCGCGGCCGGGCGGTCCGATGCACCAGGTACTCGCCGAACTGGTCCTCCTCGTCGGCGACGATCAGGATGTCGTAGTCGTCCACCTGGGTGAACCCCTGGATCGCGTCGCGCTCGTTGACGGCGCCGCTGTCGGTGCGGCGGTTGCCCACCTCGAAGGTCCAGGGCTTGTCCACCACGATGCGGGTGTTGTAGCGCTTGGCGGTCCTGCGGATCGCCTCGGCCAGCTTCTTGTCGCCCTCGCCCGGCCCCTCGACCAGGAACCAGCGGGTCCAGCGCTTGAACACGAGGTACTGGCCTAGGGCGTCCGCCAGCATGGCCCGGCTGGGGATGGTGTGCAGGACGTTGGCGCGGCACTGGTCGCGGCGCAGGCTGTCGTCCCGCGCCCGGGCATTGAGGATCAGGGCGTCGCCGGCTTCCGGCAGGTCGGCGACGGCGAGCAGGGCCTGGGCCGGCAGGTCGGAGACGATCAGCCGGACGCCGCGTCCCAGCATCTCGCGCGCGGCGGCGGCGGGGTCCCCGTCCTCCGGCACGATCGCCTCGTCCAGCTTGAAGTCCTGGCCGAGCAGCCGGCCGGTGGTGGCGTTGTCCTTGAGCCCGAGCTGGGCGCCCTGGATGCCCTCGTCCTCCAGGATCGGCTCGACGAAGGACAGCGGCTCGCGCGGGGGGTCCTGGCGGCCGAGATATCCGATGGTCACCTCCACGGCACGGGCCGGGATGGCGGCAGTGGCGACTAAGGCGCCGGCGGCGGCCGCGACGCAGGCGGCCCGGATGGTTCTGGACAGTTTCATTCGTTTCTTCCTCCCTGTCGTCCTATGTGCTCCCGGATCAGTCCAGGAAAAGGTCGGACATCAGGGGTTTCGACGGATCGACGGCATAGGGGGCGAGGTCGGTGATCCCTTCCTCCCTCAGCACCTCGTCGTCGATGAAGAAATTGCCGGTGCAGGTCCGGCTGTCGCGGCACAGGATGGCGTGGGCCGCGTCGGCGACGATCTCCGGCTTGCGGCCGGTCCCCGGATCGACGCCGGGGATCATGGCGAGGGCGGCGGTCGCGATCAGGGTGCGCGGCCACAGGGCGTTGACCGCGATGCCGACGTCCCGGAACTCGGCGCCCATGCCCAGCACGCACATGCTCATGCCGTATTTCGCCATGGTGTAGGCCGTGTGGTCCTTGAACCATTTCGGCGCCATCGCGAGCGGCGGCGACAGCATCAGGATATGGGGATTGGCGGCCTTGCTGAGATGCGGGATGCAGGCCTGCGACGTGGCGAAGGTGCCGCGCGCGTTGACGCCCATCATCAGGTCGAAGCGCTTCATCGGCGTTTCCAGGGTGCCGGTCAGGCTGATGGCGCTGGCGTTGTTGACCAGGATGTCGATCCCGCCGAACGTCTCCACCGCCCGGGCGACGCCGGCGGCGATCTGTGCCTCGTCGCGGATATCGACCTGGACGGCAAGCGCCTTGCCGCCGACGGCCTCGATCTCCTCCGCCGCGCTGTGGATGGTGCCGGGAAGCTTGGGGTGGGCCTCGGTCGTCTTGGCGGCGATGACGATGTTGGCGCCGTCGCGCGCCGCGCGCAGGGCTATGGCCTTGCCGATGCCGCGGCTGGCGCCGGTGATGAACAGGGTCTTGCCCGAAAGGGTGCCGGTGCCGGCGGGTGCCATGGTCGTTTCCTCCGAAGTCGCGGTGCGGCTGGTTCTCTCGCGGTCACTTGCCGGTGAAGGAAGGCTTGCGCTTCTCCAGGAAGGCGGCGACACCCTCCGCGAAGTCGGAGGTCACGGCGCTGGCGGCGAACCGCTCGGCCTCGGCCTGGAGCTGGGTTTCCAGGGTCGTGTTGAGCGATGCGTTGAGCAGCTGCTTGGTCCGCCCATAGGCCGCGGTCGGGCCGGCCGCGAGCCGGTTGGCGAGCTTGGCGGTCTCGTCCTCCAGGTTGGCGGAGGTGACGGCGCGGTTGATCAGGCCGAGGCTTTCGGCGTCGGTGGCGCTGAAGCGATCGCCCAGCAGCGCGATCTCCATCGCCTTCTTCATGCCGACGGAGCGGGCCAGATGGAAGGTCGAGCCGCCGTCCGGACTGACGCCGATGTGGCAATAGGCCAGCGTGAAGACGGCGTCGTCGGCCGCGATGGCGAGGTCGCAGGCCAGCACGAGGCTGACCCCGAAACCCGCGGCGGCGCCGCGCACGCTGGCGACGACCGGCTTGGGCATGCGCCGCAGGATGACGATGGATTCGTGGACCTGATGGATCAGACGCTCGAAATAGCTGCGCCTGGCGCCGCTGGATTCGGCCAGCAGGGCGGAGAACATCTTGATGTCGCCGCCGGCCATGAAATTGTCGCCGGCACCGCGGATCACCACCGCGCGGACCGCGTCGTCCTCCTCGCAGCGGGACAGGCCGGCCGACAGCCCCTCGGCAAGCTTGGTGTCGAGGGCGTTGAGCGCGCCCGGCCGGTTGAGCGTCAGCGTCGCGACGCCCCCCGCGATGTCGAGCAGTACCCGATCGTTGATGTCGGTGGTCAAGGCATGTCCCTTCCTGGCGGCTTGTCCATGGCATGCCCCGTGCCGCGCCGCCACGGCCGGGAGCTTGTCATCCTTGCCATCGGGATCGGCGGCTCGTGTCGGCGAATGCCGCCGATCCGGACGGTGTGACAAGGTACCCGTTGACGGGATGACGCTCAACAGGAGCGCGGTCCGGGTTGTTCGAGGGCGGCACCGTTCCAGGGCGGAGAATGTCATGATTCGTCATCATCGGCGCCGGGCCGGGAAGGTCGGAGCAGGAGCCGAAGCAGGGGCCGAAGCCGCGGAGGCCGGGGCCGGTTCGCGCAGCCGGAGGCGATCCTCGGGCCATTGGTCGGCCGGCAGCAGCCGATATTCCTCGTCGAAGAACGCTTCGGGCTCCTCACCGTTCCGGATGCGCGGGATCAATTGGGTGTGGTGCCTCTCGATCAGCTTCCGGCACAGGGATCGCCGCTCCGCCTTCGCCTCGCGGGCCTTGCTCTCCTCCTCCGGGTCCGGGCGGACGGGGGCGGCCTCGATCGGAGGGATGGACTCCGGCGGCATCGGCGGGTCGAACAGGATGTTGCTGAAATTATCCACGTCGCCGGGGGGACCGTCGGATTCCTCGGTGGGGGCGGGAACCTGGCCGTCACCATCCCCGGCACGGGCGGCGGACCCGCGCGCCGCCGGCTTGGCGACGGCGAGGCCGCGGAACCGGGCGATCTGGTCCACGGCGCGCAGGGCCGCGGAGTGGCGATGGCGATCCACCGCGTCGAGCATGACGCGCTTGAGGATGCCGACCAGCTCGTCGGTTTCCTCCCGCTGGCGCCGGTCCTCCTCGGCGGCGAGGTGGGCCACCCGGGCGGCGACCTCGCCCTCCTTCATCAGGCGCGAGCCGGTCTGGCGCGCGCTGTCATGGGCATAGCCGGAGAGCCGCGCCGCCTCCGCCAGGCTGCGGCCGGCCGCGACGTGGCGGGCGAAGGCTTCACGGCGGCGGGGGAGCTGGGGGATTACTTCGGGCATGACGGGGCTCTCCGGGCGGGGGATAGATTCTAGGTGTTTTATCCTTTTTTATTCAGGAATTCAATCTTAAGATCGGCAGGCGTGAGCCCTGGGAGGGTGCGCGTCCCGCGCACCGTAGGCGGCGGGACGCCGCCGCTGCGCCAAGCCGGCTACCGGCCGGGAAGCGGCGCCGAGGTGCGGGGAGCGCGGGGGCCGCCCTTGGGGCGCGCGGCCTCGACCATCATCATCTCGCCGACATTCTCCGGGGTGATCAGCCCGACCAGACGGCCGGCGCTGTCGTTGATGCCGATGGCGGGAAGGCGGTTCTCCTGCATCAGGCGCAGGGCCTCCTCCAGGTTCTGGCGCTGGCCGATCACGGGAATGTCGGAGCGCATCACCTCCAGCACGGGAGTGTCGGGACCGCGATCCCGCAGGGCCTTGATCATGTCGTCGCGGGTCAGCACCCCGCGCAGCCGGCCGGAGCCGTCCACGACGGGGAACTCGTGCTGCGTGGTGTGGATCAGGCACTGCACGGCGTCCTCGACGACGCTGGCCGGGGACAGGCTTTGGAACTGGGTGATCATGGCGTCCCCGGCCATGACCCCGCGGGAGACCTCGCGGATCTGCACGGCATGGGCTTCCGACGAGGCGGCGAGATAGACGAACAGCGCGATGAACAGCAGCAGGGGATTGCCGAACAGGCCCAGCAGGCCGAACACGAAGGCGACGCCCTGCCCGATCGTGGCGGCCACCGCCGTGCCGCGCCCATAGCCCATGCGCCGGGCCAGGAAGGCCCGCAGGACCCGGCCGCCATCCATGGGAAAGGCGGGGATCAGGTTGAACAGCACCAGGAACACGTTAACCCAGGCGAGCCGGGCCAGCATGCTGACGCCGGGATTCTGGACCTCCGCCCCCTCGGCCGGCAGGCCGGCTCCCAGCGGAAAGCCGCCGGCCAGGAGGGTCACGTAGAGGACGGCGGCGATCACGACGTTGACGGCAGGCCCGGCCAGCGCGATCACCAGTTCCTGCGACGGCTTCTCGGGGATGCGCTCCAGCCGCGCCACGCCGCCGATCGGCAGCAGGGTGATGTCCGGCGTCCGCACCCCGTACCGCCGGGCCGCGAAGACATGCCCGAACTCGTGCAGCAGCACGCAGGCGAACAGCAGCACGATGAAGACGACGCCTTCCAGCGCCGCCGGCCCGCCGCCCTGGGCGTAGTGCATCGCGCCGATCCAGACGAGGAAGAGAAGGAAGGTGACGTGGATCCGGATGACCGTGCCCTTGACGGTCCCGATGGGGATTGACCAGCTCATGGCAGCCCTCGCGTTCGATGCCCGGTTCTATGCTCTGCGGGTTCACCGGAGAGGAACAGGCCGATGCGGGATTCCGTGCCGTGATCATGCAGGGTGCGGCGGATGGGCGCGGGAGCGCCGACGGGATGGCCGGGCGATCAAACGGCCTGCCCCGGGGCTTTCGATCGAAGCGCAGCGGCATTCGCTGCCAGCATCCCTGTCGTGCTACCGGGCGATGCTTTCGAGTTCGGCAATCCTCTTCTTCAGGCCCGAGGAAAAGTCCCTGTCTTCGGACTCCAGGATCCTGTTCGCCGCCTTGACGACCTCGGCTTCGATTACCGCATCCCTCGGGATCCTGCCCTGTCGAAAGAACCAGAGGGCAACATCGGGCCAGTCCCACAGCGGACTGTCAGTCGTGATCTTGACGACCGGTGCCGGAAAATCCTTGCCCCTCTGCCCCTTGGAATATTGCGTGATCGCTTGCCGCGTCATCCCGACACGCGATGCGATCTCTGACAGGTTTACCAGCGGATCCGGCTCGACCCTGTTCACCGCGGCTCCGGTCGAACTTACGGCCTCGATTGCGGAAGACACGGCCTCATCGATGGACTCCGCGTCGCGGGCGAAATCCAGGATGATATGCCCCTTCTGAAACGAGATCGTCGCGTCGTCGCAGCCGGCATCGTAGAAGCGGGACTCGAAATCGTCGGCCTCAGGATCCAGGCCCGAAGCGATGATGCTGAACTCAAAAGTCTTCATCGTCTGCTTCCCTCCCGTGGGGACACCGCTTCACTGCGCGCCTTATCTGCCGGGCATGAGCTTCGGCATTCCTGGGAGTGCCGTTGACCCCGACCTGGCAACCATCCCTGTCCGCGTGGGCGCAGAACAACCTGCCCCAATGACCAAGGGGGCGGAAAACCCATCCCTGGGCTTCCGCCTGGGAGATGGCTTCCTCGACCTCTGCTGGTGTGCCACGGCCTAGCCATTCCAAAGTCTTGATGTAGCGGCCCCGTTGACAAATGTCAACATGCCCTTGGCTCCTGACCTTTAACAATTTTGCTAAATTGAATGTATCGGGTGCGATAGCATGCGCGAGCCGAAATGCACAGGTGGATAATGTCGGCGTTCGCCCTCACGGTCGAAGGCCGGCCCGCGCGGGGGCTTCCCGGCGGGCGGCGGCCGATAGGCTGACGTCGGAAAGGGGGGTGGTTAGCGAAGATGGGAACTGTGGTCCGGCACTCTCACAGGCGGAGCGTCCTGAGGCGCAGGGCGTTGCCGATCACGCTGACGGAGCTGAGCGCCATCGCGGCTGCGGCGATGATCGGGCTGAGGGTCCAGCCGAACAGCGGATAGAACAGGCCGGCGGCGACGGGGACGCCCAGCGCGTTGTAGACGAAGGCCAGGACGAGGTTCTGGCGGATGTTGGACATGGTGGCCCGGCTGAGCGTCCGCGCCCGCGCGATGCCCGCCAGATCGCCCTTCACCAGGGTCACGCCGGCGCTCCGGATGGCGACGTCGGTTCCGGTGCCCATGGCGACCCCGACGTCGGCCTCGGCCAGGGCCGGCGCGTCGTTGACGCCGTCGCCCGCCATGGCGACGATGCGGCCCTGGGCCTTGAGGCGTTTCACGACCCGGTTCTTGTCCTCGGGCAGGACCTCCGCCTCGATGTCGGGGATGCCGAGGGTCCGGGCCACGGCTTCGGCGGTGGTCCGGTTGTCGCCGGTCAGCATCACGATGCGGATGCCGTCCTCGCGCAGCCTGGCGAGCGCCTCCGGCGTGCTGGCCTTGACCGGGTCGGCGACGGCGATCACGCCGCCGGGCCTGCCGTCGATCGACGCGAACAGCGCCGTCGCGCCGTCGCGCCGAAGCGCGTCGGCGCGGCTCTCCAGGTCGCCCGGATCGACGCCCTGGTCCCGCATCATGGCGGCGTTGCCCAGGGAGACCGCGCGCCCGCCGACATGCCCGGCCACGCCCTTGCCGGTCACCGACCCGAAGCCGGTCACGTCGAGGGGGTCCAGCCCGCGGTCCCGGGCGGCGGAGACGATGGCCGCCGCCAGCGGGTGCTCGCTCGACCGTTCCAGCCCGGCGGCCAGCGACAGGACCGTCGCCTCGTCGAAGCCCGGCGCCGGGACGACGGCGACGACGCGGGGCCGGCCCTCGGTCAGCGTGCCGGTCTTGTCCACGACCAGCGTGTCCACCTTCTCGAACCGCTCCAGCGCCTCCGCGTTCTTGATCAGCACGCCCGCGCCCGCTCCCTTGCCGACCCCGACCATGATGGACATCGGCGTCGCCAGCCCCAGGGCGCAGGGACAGGCGATGATCAGGACCGAGACGGCGGCGATGAGGGCGTGGGCGAAGGCGGGGGACGGCCCCCAGGCCATCCAGGCGGCGAAGGCCAGCACGGCCACGACGATCACGGAGGGCACGAACCAGGCGGACACGATGTCGGCGAGCCGCTGGATGGGAGCCCGGCTGCGCTGGGCCTCCGCGACCATGGCGACGATGCGGGACAGCATCGTGTCGGAACCGACCCCGTCCGCCCGCACGACCAGCGCGCCGGTCTGGTTGAGGGTGCCGCCGATGACCTTCGCCCCCGGCTCCTTCTCCACCGGCATCGACTCGCCGGTCACCATGGATTCGTCCACGGCGCCGCGCCCGTCGAGGACGGTCCCGTCCACCGGGACGCTCTCGCCGGGCCTGACCCGCAGGCGGTCGCCGACCCGCACCCGGTCGAGCGGAACCTCCTCGTCCTCGCCGCCGTCGCGGATGCGCCGCGCCGTCTTGGGCGCCAGGTTCAGCAGGGCCTTGATGGCGCCGCCGGTCCGTTCCCGCGCGCGGAGTTCCAGCACCTGCCCCAGCAGCACCAGGACGGTGATGACGGCCGCCGCCTCGTAATAGACCGCGACCAAGCCCTCGGCGCCGCGGAACCCGGCCGGGAAGAGGCCCGGCAGGAAGGTGGCGACGAGGCTGAACAGGTAGGCGGCGCCCACGCCGAGCGCGATCAGCGAGAACATGTTGAGGCGGCGGGTGACGAAGGACCGCCAGCCGCGTTCGAGCAGCGGCCACCCGGCCCAAAGGACGACCGGCGTGGCCAGCAGGAACTGGATCCACAGGGAGACGCGGGGCGGCAGGATACCATGGAGCCCCATGCCGGGGAGGTGCGCCGCCATCTCCAGGATGAACAGGGGGACGGTCAGGACGGCGCCGATGCGGAAACGCCGGGTCATGTCGGCGAGTTCGGGGTTCGACCCGTCCTCCGCGCCGCCCGCGACCGGCTCCAGCGCCATGCCGCAGATGGGACAGGTGCCGGGGCCTTCCTGGCGGATCTCCGGATGCATCGGGCAGGTGTAGAGGGCGCCTTGCCCGGCTGGCTCCGGCGGCGCGCCCGCGGCGTTCAGGTAGCGGTCGGGATCGGCGACGAACCTGTCATGGCAGGCGGAGGAGCAGAAATGCAGGGTCCGCCCGCCATGCTCGGCGCGGTGCCGGGATGTGGCCGGATCCACGGCCATGCCGCAGACGGGGTCCTTCGCCGTCGGCTTGCCCCGGTCCGGATGGGAATGGCCGTGGTGATGGCCGTGATGATTGCCTGCGGGATGCGGATCGGCCATGCCGGTCCTCCGTTTCCTTGTGCGTCATCGCCGGCCCGCCGGGCCGGGATCAGTGCCGCGCGTAGACCTTGGCGCCGCCGCCGGCGTCGAACAGGATCACGTCGTAGGGCTGGCCGGTGCCCATATCCATGCCGGGCGCGTCCGCCGGCATTCCGGGTGCGGACAGCCCCGTCGCCTTCGGCTTCTCCGCGAGCAGGCGCAGGACGTCCGTCGCCGGGACATGTCCCTCGACCACGTAGCCGCCGACCTTTGCGGTGTGGCAGGAGCCGAGCGCGTCGGGGACGCCGCTGGCCGTCTTGACCGGCTGGACGTCCTCGATGTCGTGGACCTTCACGGTGAAGCCGGCTGCCTGCATGTGCTTCACCCAGCCGCCGCAGCAGCCGCAGCTGGGGGATTTCCAGACTTCCACCTCCTGGCCGGCGGCGGCCGGGTCGGCATGGGCGGGCATGACGGGGGCGAAGGCGGCGGCACCGATCGCGAGGGCGCCGGTCAGGGCGGCGAGCAGGGTCTTGCTGGTCTTCATGATACCTCCCGGAGCGGGGCGCCCGCACCGCATGCGGGCGCCCCCGAGGGTTTTCGGCGGATCGGTTCCAGGCGGCGGGAACCGCCCCACTCACATCATGCCCATGGGGCCGGAAAGCAACCTCTCGGCCTTTTCCCGCTGATCCTCGGACAGGGCGGCGAACAGGGGGCCGGCGGCGGCGTTCAGCGCGCTCATCGCCTCGGCGCGGGCCGTCATGATCCGGGCGCGCCGCCCGAGACGCTCCTGCCAATCCGAAGAGGCGGCGGCTTCCAGGCTCATCATCTGCCGGTGCATGGTCCGATGGGTCTCCGCGTTCCGGCGCATCGCGTCGGCGAAGTCGTTCCAGACATTCTGCTGCGCGTCGGTGATGCCGATCTCGGCCTTCAGGAAGGCGACGCGGCCCTCGACATGCTCGAAGGGCATGCCCATGCCGCCACCCATGCCGCCCTGGCCCATGCCGCCCTGGCCCATCCCCTGCATCATGGGCATGCCTGCGGAACTGCCGCCCTGGCCGGAGCGCATCATCGGGCAGCCCGTCATCATGCCGCCTTGGCCCATCATGCCGCCCTGATGGCCGCCCATGGACATGCCCTGCATCGGCATCCGCTGGCCGCCCATGCCCGGCATTCCCATGCCGGCGCCCGGCTGCGGCGCCGGATCGGGGGCGGGCTGCGCCTGCGCGGTCTGGCCGGCGGGATGGTGGGCTTGGTGGTCATCCCCCGGGGGCCGGGGTTGCGGCTGGGCCTGGGCGAGGGCCGCCGAGGCCAGCAGAACGAAGGCGGGGAGAGTCATGCGGGTAAAGGTCTTCATCATTTCCTCCTGGAGATCCATGCCGTCTCCGCGACGGGGCGCGAAGGGACGGCGGAGCGACGGGCAAGCCGGGTTCGACTCCCGCCGCCGGGCAAGCCGGCGTTCCGGGCCGATCAGGCGAGCGGTCTGGGAGGATGAAGGACGGGAGCCGGATCTATGCCATCCAGCAATGCGGCGGCCGGCGGCAGCTCCGACCCGGCGGGCGGGCCGATCAGCGGCAGGACGAAGGAAGCGGGAAGACCGCCGGTCACCGTCATGCACTGGAGGCCGATGCGGCATTTGAGGCCGGCATCTCCCCTGCCGGCGCAGTCACCCCCGTCCATACCGGACGCGAGGGTTGTCGCGGGTCCGGCGAGATGGCCTTCCGGTCCGGCGGATTGGTCGGCGACATGGTCGCAGCCGTGCCGGAGGTGATGGGCGAGCGCGGCGTCCGACACGAACGCGGCCCCGGGCAGCGCCAGCAGGAGCAGGCACGCCACCACGGTCCTCGCGATCTTGCCGATACCGTTTCGCATCCTCGAAGGTCTCGCCAGCGTCTCCGGAATTCGGGCTTTCCGCAGCCTCGTCCCGAGTGTACGCGATGTTCAGCCGCGGACCTTGATCCGCATCAAGATCCGGCCCGGAAAACAGACAACACAAACCTCAAACGTCCAGGTTCGCCACCTTCAGCGCGTTGTCCTGGATGAATTCCCGCCGGGGCTCCACGATGTCGCCCATCAGGGTGCTGAAGACCTCCTCGGCCTCGTCGGCGTGGTTGACCTTGACCTGGAGCAGGGAGCGCTTGGTCGGGTCCAGGGTGGTTTCCCAGAGCTGCTCGGGGTTCATCTCGCCCAGGCCCTTGTAGCGCTGGATGGTCACGCCATGGCGGCCCAGTTCCATGATCGCGTCGAGCAGGGCCAGGGGGCCGGTGATCGGGCGGAGTTCCTTGTCCTTGTGGGTCAGGCGGCCGATGCCGGCGTAGTTGGCCTTGAGCGAGGCGGCCATGGTGTTGAGGGTGCGGGCCTCGACGCTTTTCAGGAGGTCGCGGTCCAGGACGTGGCGGTGGGTCACGCCGCGCCGGGTGCGGGAGATCACCAGGGCATCCTGGTTGGCGCCGCCCTGCCAGCCGCCGCCGGTCATGCCGTCGCTGTCGGACAGGGCGTTGAGGCGCGTCGCGATCTCCGTTGCCAGCGCGCCGGCGCGCTCGGGGTCGTTGAGGATCGCCAGGTCGTAGGCGCCGGCGATGGCGGCCTGCTCGACCACGCGCAGGCTGCCGGCCTTGCGGGTCACGGTCTCCATCGGTCCGCGCGCGGCGCGGGCCTGCTCCACCAGGGCCTTCAGGCGCTCGCCGACAACCATCACGCCGTCGGACGAGGGACTGAAGATCACGTCGTCGATGCCCTCGTCGGTCAGGTAATCCTCCAGCGCCTTGTCGTCCTTCAGGTACCGCTCGCGCGAGTTGCCGCGCTTGATCCGGTAGAGCGGCGGCTGGGCGATGTACAGGTAGCCCTGCTCGATCACCTGCGGCATCTGGCGGTAGAAGAAGGTCAGCAGCAGCGTGCGGATGTGGGAGCCGTCCACATCGGCGTCGGTCATGATGATGATCTTGTGGTAGCGCGTCTTGGCGACGTCGAACTCCTCCCGGCCGATGCCGGTGCCCAGCGCCGCGATCAGCGTACCGATCTCCGCCGAGGAGAGCATCTTGTCGAAGCGCGCCCGCTCCACGTTCAGGATCTTGCCGCGGAGCGGCAGGATCGCCTGGTACTGGCGCGAGCGGCCCTGCTTGGCCGAGCCGCCCGCCGAGTCGCCCTCGACGATGAACAGTTCGGACAGCGCCGGGTCGCGCTCCTGGCAGTCGGCCAGCTTGCCCGGCAGCGAGGTGATGTCCAGCGCGCCCTTGCGCCGGGTCAGCTCGCGCGCCTTGCGGGCGGCCTCGCGGGCGGCGGCGGCCTCCACCACCTTGGCGGTGATCCGCTTGGCCTCGTTCGGGTGCTCCTCGAACCAGGTGGCGAGCGCCTCCGATATGGCCGACTCGACCACGGGCCGGACCTCGGACGAGACCAGCTTGTCCTTGGTCTGGCTGGAGAACTTGGGATCCGGCACCTTGACCGACAGCACGCAGGTCAGGCCCTCGCGCATGTCGTCGCCGGTCAGGTTGACCTTCTCCTTCTTGGCGATGCCGGATTCCGTGGCGTAGTTGTTCAGCGTGCGGGTCAGCGCCGCCCGGAAGCCGGCCAGGTGGGTGCCGCCGTCACGCTGCGGGATGTTGTTGGTGAAGCACAGCATCGTCTCGTGATAGCTGTCGTTCCACTGGAGCGCCGCCTCGACCGTGATCTCTCCGCCCAGCTCGCTGGGGCGGACGGCGGACAGGGCGATCGCCGGCTTGTGCAGCGCCGCCTTGGAGCGGTCCAGGTACTGCACGAAGGCTTCCAGCCCGCCCTCGTAATGGAGGTCGACGACCTTGGGCTCGACCCCGCGGGCGTCGGTGAGCTGGAGATAGACGCCGGAATTGAGGAAGGCCAGCTCGCGCAGCCGGTGCTCCAGCGTGCCGAAGTCGAAGTCGGTCTTGGTGAAGGTGGCCTTGGACGGCAGGAAGGTCACCTCGGTGCCGGTCAGCGGCTTGCCGCCGACGAGCGGCGCCTCGCCCGAGTCCTTCAGCGGCTCGACCCGGTCGCCGTGGCGGAAATCCATCTCCCAGATCCGGCCGGCGCGCCAGATGCGCAGCGTCAGCAGCTCGGACAGGGCGTTGACCACCGACACGCCGACGCCGTGCAGGCCGCCGGAGACCTTGTAGGAGTTCTGGTCGAACTTTCCGCCGGCATGGAGCTGGGTCATGATGACCTCCGCCGCCGAGACGCCTTCCTCCTCGTGCATGTCCACGGGGATGCCGCGGCCGTTGTCGCGGACCGTGACCGATCCGTCGGCGTTGAGCACCACCTCGACCTTGTCGCAATATCCCGCCAGCGACTCGTCGATGGCGTTGTCCACCACCTCGTAGACCATGTGGTGGAGGCCCGAGCCGTCATCGGTGTCGCCGATATACATGCCAGGGCGCTTCCGCACCGCGTCCAACCCCTTCAACACCTTGATGGAGTGGGCGCCGTATTCCTGCGGAGCGGAGTCGGGTGTCTTGAAAGCTTCCTGTGCCATCGGTCGATACTATCAGAGTTTCGGGGTACATGCCGGGGGATTAATCCCCACGGCGGAGAATTGCGGCGGCTTCCCGCTAGGCCGGATGCACATGGGCGTCCTCCACGCGGAAGAAGCCGGCCCGGTCGCCCAGCTCGGCGAAGATGCCGGCGTCGGTGCCGGTCAGCCAGGCCTGGGCGCCGAGGTCCAGGATCTCTGCGAACAGGGCGCTGCGCCGGTCGGCGTCCAGGTGGGCCGCCACCTCGTCCAGCAGCATCAGGGGCGGCTGGCCGCGCTCGGCCGCCATCAGCCGGGCGTTGGCCAGGACGATGGCGATCAGCAGGGCCTTCTGCTCGCCGGTCGAGCAGAACTCGGCCGGCATGTCCTTGCCGCGGTGGCGGACCGCGAGGTCGCTGCGGTGGGGACCCGCGGTGCCGCCCTCCCCCGCGCTCCCGGAACCGTCGTGGCGGCGGGACTCGGAGAGCCGGCGGCGCAGCGCGTCCTCGGCCGCCAGCGCCGGCTGGTCGGCCAGCCAGTCCTCCACCGTGCCGGAAACCGAGAGGTCGGCGCGGGGGAACGGGCCGGTCGCCTGCTCGCACGCCTGCTGGAGCCGCGCCACCATGTCGCGCCGGGCGGCGGCGACCGCGACGCCGGAGGTCGCCATCTCGTCCTCCAGCGCGGACAGCCAGGAGTCGTCGCCGCGCCCGTCGCGCAGCAGCCGGCTCCGTTCGCGCAGCGCGTGCTCGTAGCGGCTGAGCCGCCCGGCATGGGCCGGGTCGAAGCCGAACACGAGCCGGTCCAGGAAACGGCGCCGGCCGCTCGCCCCCTCGACGAACAGCCGGTCCATCTGGGGCGTCAGCCAGGTCAGCGCCACATGCTCGGCGAGAGCCACCTGGCCGCGCACGGGGTGGCCGTCGATCCGGACGAGGCGGCGCTCCGACTGCCCGTCGGCGGCGCCGTCGCGGCCGGTGCCGATGTCGACCGGGCCGAACGGGGTCGCGACCCGCGCCGCGACCGCCCAGCCGCTGCCTTCCGGCGCGCCGATCCGCTCCACGTCGGCCAGGCGGGCGCGGCGCAGGCCGCGGCCGGGCGACAGGAAGCTGACGGCTTCCAGCAGGTTGGTCTTGCCGGCGCCGTTCGGCCCCGTCAGCACGACGGGGCGCGCGTCGGCGTCGAGACGCGCGCCGTCGTAGCAGCGGAACTGCGTCAGGGTCAGGCGGGTGACCGCCAGCCGGGGGGCTGGCGCATCGCGGAGGGCTATCGGGGCTGGCGGCATCGCAACTGGCGGCATCGGAACTCCGGCCATACCCGCGGCGGCGCCCGGACCCCTGCCCGGCCACGCCGCGAGGGCCGCGCTTCCCGCACGGCCGCGCGTCAAACGCGCATCGGCATCAGAACATACAGGGCCGAACTGTCGGCCACATCCCGGACGATCGTGGGCGACGCGGCGTCGGCCATGGTGAACCGGGCGCCCTCACCCTCGATCTGCTGAGTGATGTCCAATAGATAGCGAGAGTTGAAACCGATTTCGAGGGGGGAGCTGTCATAACTGACCTCCAGCTCCTCGGTGGCGCTGCCGGCCTCGGGGCTGGTCGCCGACAGGGTCAGGTTGCCCCGGTCGATGCTCAGCTTGACCGCCCGGCTCTTCTCGGTCGAGATGGTCGCGACCCGGTCCACCGCGCTGGCGAAGACCCGGCTGTCCACCTCCAGCACCTTGTCGTTTCCGGTCGGGATCACCCGCTCGTAGTCGGGGAAGGTGCCGTCGATCAGCTTCGAGGTCACCGTCACGGCGTCGAAGCCGAAGCGGACCTTGGTCTCGGACAGGCTGACCTCGATCCGGTCGGCCGCCTCGTCGATCAGCTTGCGGATCTCCAGCACGGTCTTGCGCGGCACGATCACGCCGGGAATGCCGGCCGCCCCGTCGGGCAGCGGGATCTCGACCCGGGCCAGCCGGTGGCCGTCGGTCGCGACCGCGCGCAGCACCGGCATCTCCGCCTCGCCGGCGCGCGACTTGGTGGCGTGCAGGTAGATGCCGTTGAGATAGTAGCGGGTCTCCTCCGTGGAGATCGCGAAGCGGGTGCGGTCCACCAAGTTCCGCAGGTCCGACGCGGCGAGGCTGAAGCGGTGCGCCATGTCGCCGCCGGACATCTGGGGGAAGTCCTCGACCGGCAGGCAGCCCAGCTTGAAGTTGGAGCGGCCCGACCGAAGCGTCAGCAGCCCGTTGTCGCCGTAGCTGTCCAGCTCCACCTGGCTGCCGTCGGGCAGCTTGCGGACGATGTCGTACAGGGTGTGGGCCGGCGCCGTGGTCGATCCCGGCTGGGCGATGTCGGCGGGGACGGATTCGACGATCTCCAGGTCCATGTCGGTCGCGGTCAGGGCCAGTTCGCCGTTCTCGGCCTTCAGCATGACGTTGGACAGGATGGGGATCGTGTTCCGGCGTTCCACCACGCTTTGAACATGCCCGAGGGAGCGGAGGAGGGCGGCGCGTTCGATCGTGATTTTCATGCTGATCCGCTGGTCTCGAGGGGCTTTAGCCGGTTCCGACAGGTGTGGCCGCTGCCGCGCGCACCCCGTCGGATACCGCGAAGCGGGCGGCGACTATAGCACACGCATGCGAAAAGCTAACGGATTCCGAACGCGATCCGCCGGCCTGAAGCGGCATGCCGGAACGGTCGCCAGGGCCGCTCAGCCCTCCAGCATGCGGCGCAGCAGCTCGACGTCCTCGGCGAAGCTCTGGTCGGAGGTCCTCAGCTCCTCCACCTTGCGGACGGCGTGCATCACGGTGGTGTGGTCGCGGCCGCCGAACTTGCGGCCGATCTCCGGCAGGGAGCGGGCGGTGAGCTGCTTGGCCAGGTACATGGCGACCTGCCGGGGCCGGGCGACGGCGCGGGCGCGCCGGGCGGAATGCATGTCGGCGAGGCGGATGTTGTAGTGCTCCGCCACCTTCTTCTGGATCTCGTCGATGGTCACGCGGCGGTCGTTGGCCCGAAGCAGGTCGTGCAGGACCTCCTGGGTCGATTCCAGCGTGATGGCCCGGCCGACCAGCTCGGCGTGGGCGACGATGCGGTTCAGGGCGCCTTCCAGCTCGCGGACGTTGGAGGTGATCTTGTGGGCCAGGAACTCCAGGACCTTGGAGTTGATCTGGACGTTCATCGACTCGGCCTTGGCCTGGAGGATGCCGAGCCGGAGCTCGTAGGTGGTCGGGTGTATGTCCGCGACCAGCCCCCAGCCCAGGCGGGAGCGGAGCCGCTCCTCCATCCCTTCCAGGTCGGACGGCGACTTGTCGGCCGAGATCACGACCTGGCGGTTCTGGTCGACCAGGGCGTTGAAGGTGTGGAAGAACTCCTCCTGGGTGCTGTCCTTGCCGCTGATGAACTGTACGTCGTCGATCATCAGCACGTCCACCGACCGGAACTGCTCCTTGAAGGCCATGGTGTCCTTGAAGCGGAGCGCCCGGATGAACTGGTACATGAACTTCTCGGCCGACAGGTACAGAACCCGGCGGTTGGGGTCCTTCTTGCGGATCTGCCAGGCGATGGCGTGCATCAGGTGGGTCTTGCCCAGCCCGACCCCGCCGTAGAGGAACAGCGGGTTGAAGGTGACGGTCGCGGCGTCGGTGACGCGCCGGGCGGCGGCGTGGGCCAGCTCGTTCGGCTTGCCGACGACGAAGTTCTCGAAGGTGAAGCGCGGGTCCAGGTGGGCGAAATGCTCGTCGCGGCCGTCCAGCCCGAGCTGGGCGCCGGAGGTGGGACGCTCCTCCTCCACCTCGTCGGAGGGAATCGGGGCGGACAGGTCGCCCGCCATGTCGCCGGGCAGGCCCATGTCGTCGTTGGCGGAGGCGCCGACGTCCAGCCGGCTGGGCGCCACCACGATGTCCACGGACTGCACGCGCGGGTTCTCCCCGGACCACAGGGCGCGGATCCGGTCGGCATAATGGGTCAGCACCCAGTCGCGCATGAACCGGGTCGGCACGGTGATGCGCACCTCGCCGCCCTTCAGCTCGCTGACGGTGAGCGGCTTCAGCCAGCTCCGATACGCCGTCTCACCGACCTCGTCCTTGAGCCGGCCGCTCACCCGCGCCCATTGCTGATCCAACGAACCGCCTACCGACAT